>NZ_BCAK01000022.1:0-66338 GCF_001293905.1 Brachybacterium sp. SW0106-09 | reverse complement strand
ACCGATGCAGTGATCATCTGAAACCGCCATATAGGCGTAGTGGAACGCCATGCGCCATCACCACCCACCCCGGGCACGGCGTGGACCAGAGCTGTGGCTTCGTTCGCTTGGTGGCGGGGTTTGGCAACGCTCCGTGGCGGTCTTGTTGCCGCGATCACGCAGGACTGGCTGCAGGTAGGTGTCGCGGTCTGAACCGAGAGGGGTGCGCCCGGTCGGGGCCGTTTGGATCGCTGCCGCTACGTCAGAGTCCGAAGGCTCCGCCGCTGACGAGGATCACGATGCCGAGGCCGATGAGAACGATGGGGAAGAGGATGTGCTCCCAGCGTTCGAGCACTTCGGCGATCGGGGGGCGGGTGGCGACGAACTTTGCCAGGGCCACCAGGACCGCGACGAGCGCGAGGAAGACGATGCAGTAGGCGACTACTGCGAGAGGTTCCACGCTGAGGAAGACAGGGGTGTAGACGCCGATGTTGTCGCCGCCGTTGGCAAGGGTGACGCCTGCGACTGTCCACACGCCGACCTTCTTGCCGGCAACCTTGGCCTCGTCGTCATCGTCGTCATCGTCTCCGCGCCAGGCCTGCCATGCAGCCCAGAGGCCGAGGCCCAGAGGGATGAGACCGAAGTACGGGATGGCTGCCGAGGGCAGGAATGCTCCGGCGCCGATGGTCACCAGGACCGCGGCACCGAGGATGCCGGCGAATCCGAGGTACTGGCCGGCCAGAATGCGGGCGGTAGTGCCGCGCTGGCCTGCCCCTCGCGCGAAGAAGAGGGAGAGCACGATGATGTCGTCGATGTTGGTCGCTGCGAACAGGCCCATCGCCTGCAAGACCGAGGTGAGGATCATGCGCCCTCCCCAGCTGCGTCGCATCCGGGAAGCGAGCAGGCGGGATCGATGCACGGGGCGTCTTCGTCCACTGCCAGGGTGGCATCGACCAGTGCCGTCAGCGCCTGCGCCAGGTGCGAATCGGCGATCTCATATCGTGTCCGACGACCCTCGGGCTCGGAGACGACGATCCCGCAATCGCGCAGGCATGCCAGGTGGTTGGACACGTTCGGGCGTGTCAGGTCCAGATCTCGGGCCAGTTCCGCCGGGTAAGCGGGATGGTCGAGCAGGGTCAAGATGATCCGGGATCGAGTGGGGTCGGCCAGTGCACGACCCAGGCGGTTCATCACGTCGAGACGCGAAGCAATAGTCAGCATGGACTGAACTGTACAGCACGAACTGAATACTCGGTCACAGCCGTCAGCCCAGATCGCATGCCCGTAAGGGGAACCCTCACCGAACACCACCGTTACTTATCGAGAGGAACGACGGCACGCCTGGCGGGCTGTCCCGTAAGACCCGTCCGGTGAACTGTCCGGTGAAGGGAGGCTATATGACACACCGGGGAGCAAGTCCCCCTTGAAGGTCGGCTATGCCCGAGTCTCCACCGACGAGCAGGACCTGACCGCGCAGCGTGACGGACTCGCGGCGTTCGGCGTCGATCCCAAGCGCATCTACGTCGATCACGGGCTCACGGGCCGCAACGCCGACCGTGAGGGCCTGCGGCAGGCGCTGGCTGCCTGTCGGGACGGCGATACGTTCGTGGCCACCAAGCTCGATCGGCTGGCGCGTTCAGTCCGTGATGCCCACCAGACCGCCGACGACCTCGCGGCGCGGGAAGTGAAGCTGAGCATCGCCGGATCGGTGTACGACCCGACCGACCCGATGGGGAGACTGTTGTTCAACGTGCTGGCGATGGTCGCCGAGTTCGAAGCCGACCTCATCCGTGCCCGCACCCGCGAGGGGATGAAGGTCGCCAAGGCCAAGGGCCGGCTGCGCGGGAAGTCACCGAAACTCACCCCCCGGCAAGAAGGTCACCTCGTCCAGCTACATGCCGCCGACGAGCACACCGTGGGCGAGCTGGCCGCGCTGTTCAGCGTGGGCCGCTCCACGGTCTACCGCGCCCTTCAGCGCGCCGAGCGCGGGCGCGAGAACGCCTTGCAGTAGGTGCGTCGTGGACGCTCGAGCGCGGTGGCGAATCCTCAGGCTCCACGTCGAGGACCAGGTGCCCCTCGCGCGCTTAGCTCGCGAGACCGATGTAGGGCTGCGGACCCTGGAGCGCTGGCACGCCCGCTACCGCGCCGACGGCTACGCCGGACTGGAGCCAGCCTCACGGGAGGACGCCGGCTCCCGCCGCCTTCCGCCCGACCTCGTCGACCTGATCGAGGGCCTGGCACTGAGCAAGCCGCGGCCGGCCATCGCCACGATCCATCGCAAAGTCAGGGGCATCTGCGCCGCCCGGAGGTGGCCGGTCCCCTCCTACTCGGTGGCGTGGGACATCGTGCGGACCCTGGATCCCGGCATGGTCACCCTCGCCCTGGAGGGCGCAGCGTCCTACCGCGACAAGCACGAGCTGGTGCTACGCCGGCAAGCAGAGCTGCCCAACGCGATGTGGCAATCCGATCACACCATGCTCGACATCCTGGTGGCGGGCACCGACGGCAAGCCCGCACGGCCATGGCTGACAACGATCCTCGACGACTGCTCCCGGGCGGTCTGCGGCTACACAGTCTTCCTGGGCGCACCGTCGGCGATGAACACCGCCCTGGCGCTGCGCCAAGCGATCTGGCACAAGACCGACCCGGCCTGGCCGATGTGCGGCCTGCCCGACGTGCTCTACGTCGACCACGGCAGCGATTTCACCAGTGGCCAGCTCGCCCACACCGCCGTCGACCTCCACATCCGACTGATCCACTCCGCCGTCGCCCGACCCCAGGGACGGGGCAAGATCGAGCGGTTCTTCGGCACCATCAACACCGAGCTACTCGCCACCCTGCCCGGACACATCACCGAAGGGCACCCCTGGCCGACACCGAAACTGTCCCTGGCCGCCCTCGATAGCGCCCTGGAGGCGTTCGTGGCCACCTACAACGACCGCACGCACAGCGAGCTCGGAACCTCCCCGCGCAGCGCGTGGATCGCCGATGGCTGGCTGCCCCGAATGCCCGAGAGCCTGGAAGACCTCGACGGACTGCTGTTGACCGTCGCCAAGACCCGCGTCGTCCGCCGCGATGGCATCCGCTTCCAGGGCCTGGGCTACGTCTCGCCAACTCTGGCCGGCTACGTCGGACGCTCGGTCGTGATCCGCTACGACCCCCGCGACATCACCGAGATCCGCGTCTTCGATCACGACGAATTCGTCTGCAAGCCCGTCAACCAAGAGCACTACGACCAGAAGGTCAGCCTCTAGGAGATCCAGGCCGCGCGCAACGCCCGCCGCCGGGCGCTGCGAGCCGGCATCAACGAACGCATCGCCCTCGTGGCCGCACCTACCGAGACACCACGGATCACCGAAGCACCGGCTCCGGCGCCGAGGTCGGCGTTGAAGATCTACAAGGAGGACCTCAGGTGAGCCAGCGCTTCATCGTCACCAGGGAGCACCGCCGCTTCACCGAGCTCGCCGACGCCGTGCGCCGCGGGCACACCATCGGTTTGTGCTTCGGATCAGCCGGCGTAGGAAAGACACTCTCCGCGCGCCGCTACGCACACTACGAGAAGGCTCATGACCTGCTGACCTACTGGGTGCCGCGCTCCGACAACGACGCCAAGATCTACGCCGCCTTGAACCGGAGCCGCACCGTGCTCTACACCCCCAGCGTGCTGACCACCCCGCGGACCCTGAAGGACGAGCTGACCCAAGCCATCACCCGCACCAACATGTGCATCGAGCAGCACCTCGTACCTCCCGGCACGGCCACTCCCGAGGCCTGGGGATGGCGACACGGCAGGAACTACGTGGAGCTGATCATCGTCGACAAGGCCGAACGACTGCGTCCCGCCGCGCTGGAACTGCTGCGCGATCGCTACGACCGCGACGGCATCGCCCCGATCCTGATCGGCATGCCCGGCCTGGAGAAGCAGTTCAGCCACTACCCCCAGTTCTACAGCCGAGTCGGCTTCGCCCACCAGTACCGGCCCCTGGGACAAGACGAACTGCTGTTCGTCCTCGAGCGACACTGGCGATCCCTCGGCAAGACCCTCGACCCCGACGACTTCACCGACGCCCAAGCCATCGCAGCCATCGCACGGATCACCCGCGGCAACTTCCGGCTCCTCGAACGCCTCTTCCCCCAGATCCAGCGGGTCCTGAAGATCAACGAACTCGACACCATCACCAACGACGTCATCGAAGCCGCACAGAGCACCCTGGTCATCGGTGTCACCTGACCCCGCCACGAAGCGACCGAAGAACCCCGCCATTCAGCAGACGAAGTCACAGACCAGAGCAGGGGCGTGGGAAGCCCTTGTGTCAGTGAGAGCCCGGCAGCGGCCAGGACCTGGCGCACTGAGTCTCAGGCGCACCGCACGGACAGCACGACGCCCCGCGGAACAGGTCCGCGGGGCGTCAGGTCCGGCCGGAGCCGAAACACCCGGGCCTCAGGGCCGGGGCAGGCGCTGCTCCTCGGCGACGACAGCCGCGATCAGCGGGTCGCCGGCGGCCACGTCGAGCAGGGCGAGCAGGGCGGTGACTCGCTCGGTCGCGTCCTGGATCCCGGCTGCCTCGGCGATCTCGGCGCTCTTCGGGTCCTGCACCTCGTGCCCGGCGCGCACCCGGTCGGTGACCCAGGCGGTCCAGGCGGCGACGGCCGCGACCTCGCCGGGGGCCTTGTCCGGGCCGCCGAGCTCGGCGATCACGGGCAGCGCCCGCACGGGCAGCTTGGCGGTGCCGTCGGCGGCGATGCGGATCAGGTTGTCGGCAAGGCGCGGGTTGCGGAAGCGCTCCTCGAGGGCGGAGGTGTAGGCGTCGAGCTCGTCGGCCGGCAGCGGCAGCGTCTCCCGGGCCTCGCTCCACAGCTGCTCGACCAGGGCGCGCACCTCGCGGTGGCCGATCGCCTCGTCCACGCGCGTGACGCCAGCGACCTGGCCGGCGTAGGCCATGAGGGTGTGGGCGCCGTTGAGCAGGCGCAGCTTGCGGCGCTCGTGCACCTCGATGTCGTCGGTGAACCGCACCCCGGCCTTCTCCCACTCGGGGCGGCGGCCGCGGAAGCGGTCCTCGATGACCCACTCGGTGAAGGGCTCGGTGACCACCGGGACGGCGTCGGCGAAGCCGATCTGCTCGCGCACGGTGTCCGCGGCGCCGTCGTCGGCCGAGGGGGTGATGCGGTCGACCATGGAGGAGATGACGTCGACGTGGTCCTCGTACCAGGCGGCGGTCTCCTCGTCGAGCTCGGCGCGGACGGCCTGGCCGAGCACCTCGCCGTTGCCGGTGAGGTTGTCGCAGGAGACCAGCGCGATCGGCTCGGTGACGCCGGCCTCGCGGCGGGCCTTCAGCCCCAGCGCGATGCGGGCCGGGGCGGAGGTCGCGGGGTCGGAGCCGGCGGAGTAGCCCTTCTCGGTGATGGTCAGGGTGACCACGGTGGTGAAGGGGTCGGCGAGCAGGGCGACCAGGGCGTCGACGTCGGCGGCGGGGTGGACCTCGTCGATCACGTCGAGCACGCTGACCTCGTCGGCCTCGGGGCCGCGCACGATCAGGCCGTACCTGCCGCCCTGGGCGTTGAGCGCATCGGCCATCCCGGCGGAGCGGCCGGTGAAGGCGACGACGGACCAGCCGCCGGCCACGGCGGTGGCCTGCAGGGTGTGGGCGCGCGCGAAGTTGCCGATGCCGAGGTGGACCAGACGGCCGACGTCGGAGGGGGCGGGAGCGTTCATCAAGGCGTTTCCTCTCACGCGGACTCGCCGAGGCGGAAGACCTCGCGAGGCTGCTGGGTGGGCAGGGTGGCGACGAGCTCGACGGCGTCCTCGAGACGCATGCGGTGCTCGGCGACGAGGCCTGCCAGGTGGGTCGCGTCGATGCGGCGCGACATGTCGTGGCGCGCCGGGATCGAGCAGAAGGCGCGGGTGTCGTCGATGAATCCGCTGGTGCGCGTGTAGCCGAGGGTCTCGGAGACGGCGCGGCGGAAGCGGAGGATCGCGTCGGGCGAGTCGATGAACCACCACGGCGCCCCTGCGTAGACCGAGGGGTACACGCCGGCCAGCGGCGCGATCTCGCGGGAGAACACGGTCTCGTCGATCGTGAACAGCACGGTGCGGAAGTTCTCCGCGTGGCCCACGTCGTTGAGCATGGGGCGGAGGTGGTGGACGTAGTCGACGGCGACGGGGATGTCGAAGCCGACGTCCGCCCCGAACTTCTCGAACATCGCGTCGGAGTGGTTGCGGGAGACGGCCGGGTGGAGGGTCATCACGAGCCCGTCCTCGGCGGCCAGCCGGGCCTGGTCGGCGAGCAGGTGGCGGCGCAGCGCGACGGCCTCGTCGGCCCCGATCGTGCCCTCGAGCGCGGCGGTGTAGAGGCGGCGGGCGTCCTCGATCGCGAGCCGCTCGGTGCCGGGATCGATGTGGGCGTGGTCGGAGGAGACCGCACCGTGGTCACGGAAGTAGAGGCGGCGGGTGCGCATCGCCTCGAGGTGGCCGTCGTAGGTGCCGGTGTCGACGCCGGCGGCCTCGCCGAGGGCGTCGGCGAGCTCCCGGAAGTCGGCGCGGGCGGGCTCGAGGTACTTGTCGGGCCGGAAGGTGGGGATCACGCGGCCGGTGAAGGAGGCGTCGGCGGCGAGGGCGTCGTGCGGGGCGAGGTCGTCGACCGGGTCGTCGGTGGTCGCCAGGACCTCGATCCTGAACTGGTCGAACAGGGCGCGGGGACGGAATTCGCGGCGGGTGAGCTTGTCCGCGATCTCGTCGTACATCGCGTCGGCAGTGCGCGGGTTCAGCACGGTCTCCAGGCCGAAGACCTCGGAGAACTCGTGCTCCATCCAGTAGCGCGAGGGGGTGCCGGCGTAGGCGTGCCAGTGCTCGGCCAGCAGGTGCCAGGCCCTGCGGGAGGCCTTCTCGTCCAGCGGGCCCTGGGCCACGCCGAGGTCGGCGAGGTCCACGCCGCGGGCGTGCATCAGCCGGTTGACGTAGTGGTCAGGGGTGATGAACAGCGAGGTCGGGTCGCGGAACGGCTCGTCGTCGAGCAGGAGGCGCGGATCGACGTGCCCGTGGGGCGAGACGATCGGCTGGTCCTTCTCCAGCTCGTAGAGGCTGCGCGCGATCTCGCGGACGGCGGGGTCCGCGGGCAGGAGTCGGTCGGGGTGCGGGACGAAGGCGTCGTTGCTCATGCGGCCATCCTCGCAACCTTTCGCGAGAGCGTCGGACGGTTGTCACGGGTTGCCGGGGAAAGCGCCCTCCATCAGACTGATCGGCGCCCCAGCAAGCGGCCGGGGACCGCGTCGGGCGCGCCGCCTCAGGGGGTCTCGCGCGGTCCGGTGCTGCCGCGGGGCACGAGCCGCACGGGCAGCGAACCCTCGACCGGGGTGCGGTGGGCGGAAGGGTTCTCGATGCGGCGGATGAGGCGCTCGACGGCGGCACGGCCCTGGGCGCGCTTGGGGCTGACGATGGTGGTGAGCCCGCCGCCGACGAGCCGGGAGAGCTGGATGTCATCGTGCCCCATCACCGACTGCTCCTCAGGCACGCGGATGCCGGCGCGCAGGGCGGAGACCAGGAAGCCGAAGGCGACCAGGTCGTTGTAGCAGATCACCGCATGGGGCAGGGAGTCGCGCATCTCCTCGAAGGCCTGCTCGCCGCCCGCGATGGTGGGGGCGAAGGGGCCGTGGCGCTGGATCTGCATCCCGTCCCGGCGGGCGGCGACGCGGACGGCGCGCCAGCGCTCCCCGTCTGACCACGAGTTCACGGGCCCGGCGACGTAGGTGACGGTGCGCAGGCCGTTCTCGGCCAGGTGGGCGATCGCCTGGCCCATGCCGTGTTCGAACTCGGGGGTGACGGAATCCAGGCCTGCCACGCGCCGGTTCATCACGACGACGGGGATGCGCTTCGACAGGTGGTTGAGCATCGCGTCGGACTGCCGGGTGCCCGAGAGCACGATCCCGTCGACGACGTTGACGGCACTCTCGAGGCTCGCGCGCTCGCGCGCCTCGTCTTCGACGGCGTCCAGCAGGAGCAGCAGGAAGTCCTGCTCCTGGGCGGCCTCCTGCATGCCGGAGACGAGCTCGGCGAAGTAGGGGTTGGTGAGGTCCGGGACCTCGATGCCGAGGCGCTGGTGGCGGTGGGCGCGCTCCTGCGAGGGCGGGGCGGAGGTGCGGTAGTCCAGGACCTTCGCGGCCGCCATGACCTTGGCATGGGTCGCGGCGCTGACCCGGCCGGGGCGGGAGAAGGCGCGCGAGACGGTGGAGGGGGCGACACCTGCCTCCTTGGCGACGTCGTAGATCGTCACGCGCGCGTCCGCCACTCGGCCGGCTCCGTCCCGCGCCCACCGGGCGCTGTCCTCGGGGGCGCCGCGCGCCCGCTGTCCTCGGCAGATCTCACCCTCACGGAAGGGCAACCGGCGGCAACCGCCCCGTCCGGGCGGCTCTCAGGACCGCTCCCGCATCCCGTACCCCTCGTCGAGGGTCGTGGTCACGAGGTACCGGGTGTCCTCGACGTGGACCGAGGTCGCGGCGTCGGCGGAGAACAGCTCGGGCACGGCCAGCGGCCCCTCGAGGTCGACATCGTACGGGTTCACCATCTGCCCCTGGGAGGTGTCGAGCACCACCAGGGTCCCCTCCTCGGGGCGCTGGGCGTAGGCGAGGCGCTCCCCCGCGGCGATCAGCACGAGCTGTTCGGGGTCGTCGTGCCGCCAGGTCTCGGTGCCGTCGGCGGCGAGGCCGCGCACGGTGCGGCCGGCGGTGACCACGGTGGTGTCCATCGCGTGGTCGTGGGCGGCGGCGGTGATCCCGTCCGCGAGGACCCGGCCGCCTGCGAGGTCGAGCAGCGCGCCCGTCCCGTCGGGGCCGACGAGGACGGCGTGGGAGGTCGTCGGGTCGATCCGGCCGGAGACCTCCGAGGTCGCGAGGTCCAGTCCCTCGGGTGCCGGGATCCGCCAGCGCTCCGTGCCGGAGGGGACGTCGCGGGCGACGAGCTCCTCGCCGTCGACGAGCAGCACCGTGCCGAGATGCTCGGCCAGGAGCCGGCCGCCCGCGAGATCGGCCTCGGCCTGCGCGGTCCCGCCGGTGCCGGGGTCGAGGACGGCGCGGCCGGAGCCGTCGGCCGCGGCGACCAGGAGCCCGGGGCCGACGGGCGGACCGGGCACGGCGACGGGCCCCCAGAGCTGCTCGGCGCCGCGCAGGCGGTATCCGGTCAGGGTGGTGACGCCGTCGGCCGTGCGGTCCGTGAGGACGGCGACGGCGCGGGCGCTGTCGTCGCGGGTGAGGACCGCGGCCTCGCAGCCGAGGGGGCGGCGGGCGGTCCACAGCGCGGTGCCGTCCTGGTCGACGGCGGTGAAGCGCACGGCGTCGCCGTCGCGGCGGTGGCCCAGGAAGATCCCGTCGAGCTGCTGCGGGGCGGCGGTCCACCCGGGCTCGACCACGATCATCACGAGCATCTCGAGGGGGAGCCGCAGCGTGGTCGGGTCGACGACGGTCGCCCGCTCGCCGAGGAGGGCGGGCGTGGGGTCGACGGGGACCGGCGGAGCGTCGGCGCGGGTCGGCGCGTCCTCCGCGGCCTCCGGGGTGCAGGCGGCGAGCGCCGCGACGCCGAGCCCGGCGGTGCCGAGCCCGAGGGCACGCAGCAGGCCGCGGCGGGAGGTCGTGCCCGGCGGGGCCGACGGGGTCTGCGGTGTCTGCAGGGTCATCGGCCCCTCCGATCCTGCGGGCCCGCCGTCCCGTCGGCCGAACCGGATGCCGCATCGTCCGCCGCGCCGTCGGCCGTCCTGCCGCCCGCCGCGCCGTCGGCCGTCCTGTCCGCCGACTCCGCCGCGCCTCGCCGCTCGGCCCGCCACCACAGCAGCAGCGCGAGGGCCGCGAGGCCCGCGATCACCGCGATCTGCACCCCGGTCGAGCTCAGCGGGGCCAAACCCTCCTGCCACTGCGCGAGCACCCGCGTCGGGACGAGGGAGGGCAGCGAGATCAGCCCGTTCGTCGTCCAGAACAGGACCCCGAGCGCGATGATGAGCAGCCCGGTGAGCAGGGTCGTGGAGTGCAGGGTGAGCGGGCCGAGCGCGAAGGGCCGCCCGCGCAGCAGGCGCCGGGAGCGGGGGCCGAGCTTCTCCCAGGTCAGGGCGAGCAGCAGCAGCGGCACCACCATGCCGGCGCCGTAGGCGGCCAGCAGCACGGCGGCGCGGAGGATCCCGCCCTGCCCGAGGGCGAGGGTGAGGACGGCGCCGAGGACGGGCCCGGCGCATACCCCGGCCACGCCGCCGACGGCGCCGAGCAGGAAGGTGCGCGGCAGCCCGGTGCCGCGGGCGGAGGCCTGGCGGAGCCGGTCCGCGCCGGGCAGGAGGCGCGCGGGGTCGAGGCGGAGCCCGAGGGCGTGCACCGCGCCGAGCAGGATGAGCAGCACGGAGGTCGCGGCGACGAGCACGGCGCGGTGCTGGGCGAGGAGCCCGCCGAGCGCCCCGGCGCCCACGCCGAGCGGCACGAGGGTGAGCAGCAGCCCGGCGTAGAACACGGCGCCGTGCAGGAGCAGGCCGGCGCGGCGGGTCACGGTCGAGGCGAGATATCCGGGCAGCAGCAGCGCCCCGCAGGGGCTGAGCAGGGCGAGGGCGCCGCCGAGGAAGGCGGGCAGCAGGCTGATCCCCATGTCAGGCCTCCGCCTCCTCGAGCGCCGTCCCGACCTGCTCGAGGAACACCTCGGTGGGCTGCGCGCCGACGGTCGGGGTGCCGTCGAGGACGAACGACGGGGTGGTCACGGCGCCAAGCTCGACGCCCTCGGCGGCGTGCTCCTCGACGGTGCGGGCGACCTCCTCGGAGCGGAGGTCCGCGGTGAACCGCTCGACGTCGAGGTCCAGCTCCTCGGCGAGGGCGATGAGGGAGTCCTCGTCGAGCTCGGCGGCGGGCCGCACCTCGCCGCCCGCGAAGAGGGCCTGGTGGTAGTCGGCGTGGCGGCCCTGGAGTGCGGCGGCGAGGGAGGCGCGGGCGGCGCGGGCGGAGTCCTCGCCGTAGACGTTCACGTCGCGCCATTCGATGCGCAGCTCGCCGCGGTCCACGTGCTCGCGCAGCGCGGGCAGGGTGTCCTCGGTCCAGCGGGCGCAGTAGGGGCACTGGTAGTCGGTGAAGACGACGAGCACGACGGGCGCGTCGACGGGCCCCTCGGCCAGGGGGTCCGCGGGGTCGCGGGTCTCGGCGGAGGAGAGGTCGGGGCGGGCGACCTCGGAGGGGTGCGGGAGGTCCGCGAGCTCGACCGGTGCCGCCGTGACCTCGGCCGGCCGGTCCTCAGCGGGGCGCAGCCAGAGCACGGCGGCGACGAGCAGCGCGGCCAGGGCGAGGATCGCGACGGGGACCGCGCCGCGGCGGAGCCGTCGCCGCGCGGTCCCGCCGCCCGGTCCGCCCGTCACGCGGAGGGGTCCAGGTGCTTGATGACCTTCGCGGGCACGCCGCCGACGACGCAGTGGTCGGGGATGTCCTTGGTGACGACGGCGCCGGCCGCGATGACGACGTCGCTGCCGATCGTGACGCCGGGGAGGATCGTGCAGTGCGCACCGATCCACACGTCATCGCCCAGGGTGACGGGCTCGCCGAGCCCGAGGTGGGCGCGTCGGCCGGCGGCGCTCAGGGGGTGGCCGACGGTGGAGATCACGGTGCCGGGACCGATCATGCAGTGGTCGCCGATGCGCACGGGGGCGATGTCGAGGATGGTCACGTCGTAGTTCGCCAGGAAGTTCTCGCCGACGTGGAGGTTGGCGCCGTGGTCGCAGTGGAACCCGGGCTGGATGTCGACCACCTCGCCGTAGGAGCCGAGCAGGGCGCGCAGCACCGCATCGCGGGCCTCGGCTTCGCGCGGGTCGATCGCGTCGAGCTCCCGGCAGGCCAGCAGCGCGGCCTGCTTGCGGGCGGCGACCTCCGGGTCGTCGAAGCAGTACTCGAGCCCGGCGTCGAGCTTCTCGAGCTCGGTCATCGCGGGGGCGGCCTCGTCCTGGTCACGGGTCATGGGGACCAGTCTCCCAGGCCCGCGGGCCGGGAGCCGCACCCCGTCGGTGCACCCCTCCGTCAGTGCACCCCGCCGAGCTCCACGAGCAGCACTCCCACGACGATCATCCCCATGCCACCGAGCATCAGCGCCGTGAGCGGCTCGCGGAACAGGATGCGGGAGAGCACGGCGGTGGCGACGATCCCGACGGCGCTCCAGATCCCGTAGGCGACGCCGAGCGGCATCCCGGCGGAGAGCGCGCCCGAGAGCAGGGCGAAGGCGGCCAGGTAGCCGACGACCACCGGCAGGTACCAGCGTCGGTCGCCCGCCGCGGACATCCGCAGGGAGAGGGTGGCGCCGACCTCGAAGACGATCGCGCCCAGGAGCAGCAGCCAGCTCATCGCGCCTCCTTCCCCTCGTGCTCACCTGCGGACTCGTCGGGGATCGCGTGGATCTCGAGCTCGCGCAGCAGCTCGACCTCGCCGCGGGAGCCGTAGGAGGTGGCGCCGACGAGCCACTCCTCGACGGGGATCTCCGCCGTGTCGGCGGCGGCGACCGGCACCGGGCCGGGTCCGCCGTGCGGCCGCTCCCCCGCCCCGGCGTCGGCGGCGGTGGCGGCCTCGGCGCGGCGGGCCCGCTGGGAGCCGAGCTCGACGACGGCGACGCCGGCCGCGATGAGCAGGATCCCGCTGATCTTCAGGGCGCCCAGCGACTCCCCGAACAGCACGGCCGACGCGCCGGCGGTGAGCACCACCCCGATCGCGCCCCAGAGCCCGTAGGCGACGCCGAGGCCCATGCCGCGGCGGAGCACCTGGGCGAGCAGGGCGAAGGTGAGCACGTAGCCGACGACCACGACGACGTACAGCGCCGACTGGTCGAGGGCTCCGCGCAGGGAGAGCGTCGCGATGACCTCGGAGAGGATCGCGGCGGCGAGCAGCAGCCAGGTCGTCATGCGCCACCTCCGAGCAGGTCTCGGGCGAGCTCGCGCGCCTGGTCCAGCTGCCCCTCGGAGCCGACGTCCAGTCCGCTGGCGCGGTCGAACCAGAGCCCGTCGGCCATCAGCCGCACGGCCAGGAGGCGTGCGCCGCGGCCGGCGTCGACCCCGGCGGGGAGGCCGAGCCAGCGGGAGAGCTGGTCCTCCCAGCGCTCGGTGAGGGTGACCCGAAGGTGGGGGTCGGCGAAGATCACCAGGTCGGCGGCATCGATCGCGCCGGTGCAGGCCCAGTCGAGATAGGCGAGCACGCGATGCTCGGCGGGCGCCTCGGCGAAGTCCTCGATCTCGGCGCCGTGGCGCGCGGCGACCAGGGCGAGCATCTCGCGCTCGTAGCGCGCGGTCATCCGGTCGAGGATCGCGCCGAGCAGCTGCTCCTTGGTGGAGAAGTGGTACATCAGCCCCGGCTTGGTGACGCCGGCGGCGCGGGCGGCGGAGTCGAGGGTGAGCGTGCCGCCCTCGCCGAGATGGGCCTCGGCGGCGTCGAGCATCGCCTCGCGGGCCGAGGGGCGGTGCGCGGGGCGTTCCGAGGCGGCGGGGACGGTGGGGCGTGCGGGAGCCATGGCACCTCCTGGATCAGGACGACCCGGTTACTTTACCAACCGGATGGGAAAGTAACGCAAGGGCGGCGACCGGAGATCCCGCTCACCGGGACTCGGCTCCCGCTCACTCCCCCGGCGCGGGGGCCCAGCGGGCGATCTTCACGACGGGCGGGGGTGTCCAGCGTGATACCAGAGCGGTATCATCTCGTCATGGCCATGACTCTGCGACTCACGGATGACGACGAGAAGATCCTCGCCGAGCTCGCGCGCGAGGAGGGCATCAGCCGGCAGGAGGCCACGGTCCGCGCGATCCGCGAGGCAGCCGCCCGACGGGGGCACGAGAAGGCGGTGCAGGATCTGTCCCTGCGTGCGCGCACTCGCTACGCCGACCTCCTCGACCGACTCGCTCAGTGACTCCGGTTCGCTATCTGACCCTCGAGGACCTGCTGACACTTGTCGACGACCTCCGAGTCGGCCCGGTGCGCGACGTCGGTCTCCTCGAGTCCGCAACACATCGCCCCACGACTACGCTCTGGGGCGCAGACGCCTATGACGGACTCGACCTGAAAGCCGCGGCGCTCCTCGAGTCCATCGTCCGCAACCACACCCTCCTCGATGGCAACAAGCGCCTGGGATGGCTGGCCGTCGTCGTCTACCTCGGACTGAACGGCGTCGACCTCGATGCGCCCGACGACGAGGCCTACGACCTGGTCATCGCCGTGGCCACAGGACAGATGCCCCTGGAGAACGCGGCAGAAGCACTCAGTTCCTGGCACTGAGCCGAGGTGCGCTCCCGCGACGCGGACTCATTCCGGCGCAGGCGCCCAGCGGGCGATCTGCGCGGCGAGGTGCCCGGCGCCGTAGCCGTTGTCGATGTTGACCACGCCGATGCCCGGCGCGCACGCGGACAGCATCGTCAGCGCCGCGGTGACGCCGCCGGCGGCGACGCCGTAGCCGACGGAGGTGGGCAGCGCGACCACGGGTGCGGGGATCTGCCCGGCGACCACGGTGGGCAGCGCCCCGTCCATCCCGGCGGCGACGACCACACAGGCCGCCTCCCGCAGCTCGGGCAGTCGGGACTGCAGGCGGTGCAGCCCCGCGATGCCGATGTCGGCGATGAGCTTCGTGGGCCGGCCGAGGTGACGGGCGGTGAGCTCCGCCTCGCGCGCCACGGGCAGATCGCTCGTGCCGGCGCAGGCCACGATCACGAGGCCGCCGCTCGGCGCGGGCGGCGCGGCGGGCCAGGCGAGGAAGCAGGCCGACGGATCGTGCGAGGCGTCCGGCAGGGCGGCGAGCACGGCCTCGGCGCGGGCCTCGTCGGCGCGCGTGAACAGCACCGGTCCGAGGTCCTCGCGGCCCTCGGCGGCGAGGCGGGCGTAGGTCGCGGCGATCTCGCGCACCTGTTCGACGGACTTCGCGTCGCAGAGCACGGCCTCGGGCGCGCCGCGGCGGGAGGCTCGGTCGAGGTCCAGGTCGAGGAAGCCCTCGACCCTCCCGGCCCCGTCGGCCGGTCCTGTCCCGCCGGCCGGCGCCTCAGCCACGCGCGGACTTCCCGACGATCTGCAGGGAGAACAGCCCCGAGCGGATGCCGTCGAGGTCGATGGTGACGTGCTGGAAGCCGGTCTCCTTGCCGGCGGCGACGAGCGCCTCGCGGATCGCGGGCTCCATCGCGCGGGGCAGCTCCTCGGTGGGCAGCTCGATGCGGCCGACGGCGCCGTGGTGGCGGACCCGGCAGTCGCTGAAGCCCTGCTCGTAGACGGCGTCCTCGAGGTCGTCGATCTGGCGCAGCTTCTCGGGGGTGACCTCCTGCCCGAAGGGGATGCGGGAGGCGAGGCAGGGGGCGGCGGGCTTGTCCGCGACGGGCAGGGACAGCTGCCGCGCCACCTCGCGGACCTGCGACTTCGCCATCCCGACGACGGACAGCGGCCGCAGCACCCGGTGCCGGGTCGCGGCGCCGGCGCCGGGGCGGTCGTGGCGGGTGGCGTCGTCGGCGTTCTCGCCGTAGGCGACCGCGTCGAGCTGCTGCTCGCCGACGACGTCCTCGCCGATGCGGGTGAACAGCTCGTCCTTGCAATGAAAACACCTAGCAGCGTCGTTCTTCTGGTAGTCGGGGTTCTCGCCCTCGTGGGTGGGGACCTCGACGACCTCCGCGCCGATCACGCGCGCGACCTGGTGGGCGAGGCGCCGCTCGCGCCGGGCGAGGGACGGGGAGACGCCCAGCAGCGCGACGACGTTCTCGGCGCCGAGGGCGCGCACGGCGAGCGCGAGCAGGGTCGCGGAGTCGACGCCGCCGGAGTAGGCGACGCCGAGCTTCCTCACGCCCGCGAGCTCGGCGGAGACCGCATCGGCGAGCTCGCGCGCCTCGCCGGCCAGCGCGTCCGGGCTCATCGCCTCGACCTCGAAGCCGGGATGGCCGGGCGCGAACAGCGAGGTGGGGGCCTGCGGGGCGGTGCCGAGGGTGAGCGGGACGGGCTGGCGGACGGAGGTCACCTGCTCTGCTCCGCGGCGCCGTCGCGCTCGGAGGCGAGGCGGAAGAGGACCTCGCCCGCATGGTCGATCACGAGGGTGTCGGGGTTATCGCGCAGCGCCTCGATGTCGAGGGAGGCAGGGTCCATGTACAGCACGTTGTGCGCCTCGGTCTCCTCCTTGGAGATGGAGGTGGCGAAGTAGCGGTTCACGCGCTGCTTCTCCTCCCCGGTCTCGGGGTCGTAGGTGCCCAGGCCCGTGACGTGGGTGGAGTGGGCGAGCTCGCCCCAGGGGTGGTCCTTGAACCGATCCCACTGCTTCGTGAAGTACTCGATGTTGTGGTACCCGATCTCGCGGATGCCGGGATGCATCTCGGCGACCGCGGTGATGTGCGGGGCGTAGATGATCACGTCGCCGCCGTCGGCGCAGACGGGCTCGGACTTGTAGAAGCCCTTCGCGCCGGTCCACATGTCCTCGTACATCTCCGGGACGAGGGCGACGATCCGCTTATAGGGCTTCTCGACGTAGGTGATGTGGGTCTGTGCGGAGATGTTCGCCATCGCCGCCCAGGCGGCCTGCGGGTCGCCGAACGCGATCGCGCCGAGGTCCGCTCCGCCCTCGGCGACGTCCATGGTGAAGGCGAGCTTCTCGGTGGGGATGAGCTCGCTCGCGGCGTCGATGAGCTGGCGCACGGGGGTGATGCCGAGGGTGCCGATGATGCGGCTGGCGGTGATCAGCGCACCCACCCAGTGGGAGATGTCGATGACGTCGTGCACCGAGCAGCCGGGGAAGAAGTACTTGTTGCCGCCGGAGAAGCCGACGACCTCATGGGGGAAGACGGGGCCGACGATCAGGTTCACGTCGGACTCGACGCAGAGCTTGTTGATCTGCACGTTCATGGGGATGTCGGTGAGCAGCCCGCCGGTGAGCTCGGCGATCTGCTCGGCGGGGATGACGCCGAGGTCCGCGATCTGGGAGGGGTCGTCCCAGGCATGGTTCAGGACCGTCCAGTCCGGGTAGGTCGCCTTCGCGCCGCGCTCGGTGGAGCCGAGCAGCTGGTCGATGGCCTGCTCGCTCATCGCGGCGTGGGTGCCGAGCGCGATCAGCACGGTGACGGAGGAGGCGCGGCCGGCGAGCGCGTCGTGGATCGCGGGCAGCACCTTGGGGAGGGGGACCGAGCGGGTGCCGTCGGGGATGATCAGGCAGACGCTCTTGCCGTCGAGGTCCTGCCCGGCGAGCTGCTCGGTGACGAAGCCGGCGATCTGCTCGTCGGTGAGGATCCCCTCGGCGCCGCCGAGGAGGGCGGCCCGTTCGGCCAGGCCCTGGGGGATCGGGTGGATCGTGGGCTGCTGGGTCGCCGTCGTCAAGCTCATGGCTCCCACTATGCGCTGTGGCCAGGCCGGGGACAAGGATGGCCCGGCTGTTGCCACGGAGTGGCCGACGCTTCGAGTTCACCGACCCCAGCGGCAACCGCCCCGGGGTGTTCGCGGACTCCCGAGGGACGCCGGGGAAGGCGCCACGCGGTGCACCGTTGGCTACCGTGTCCTCATGTCCGTCTCCGAGCTGTCGACCAGCGCCCAGAACTACCTCAAGGCCGTCTGGAGCCTCGGCGAGTGGTCCGACGAGCCGGTGACGGTCTCGGCGATCGCGGAGCGGGTGGGGGTGCGGCTCTCCAGCGTCTCCGATGCGATGCGCAAGCTCGGCGAGCAGGGGCTGGTCGAGCACTCCCGCTACGGCGCGATCGCCCTGACCTCGCAGGGGCGCGAGCATGCGCTGGCGATGGTGCGTCGGCACCGGCTGATCGAGACGTTCCTCGTGCGCGATCTCGGCTACGGCTGGGAGGAGGTCCACAACGAGGCGGAGCAGCTCGAGCACGCCGTCTCCGACCTGCTCGTCGAGCGCCTCGACGCCCATCTGGGCCGGCCCTCGCGCGACCCGCACGGCGATCCGATCCCCGCGGCCGACGGGTCCGTCGACCAGCCCGAGGCGCAGCTGCTCTCCTCCCTCCCGGCCGGGACGCGGGTGCGTGTGGAACGGATCTCCGACGCCGATCCGCGCCTGCTCACCTTCTGCGCGGCTCAGGGCATCGTGGTGGGGGCGGAGCTCGAGATCCGCGAGGGGCCGGAATTCTCCGACGCGCTCGAGGTGTCGCTGGTCGGCTCGAGCACCGCCGTGCCGCTGGGCCGCTCGGCGACCGAGGCGATCTGGGCGTCGGAGACCGCCACCGGCGCCTGACGCTCCGTCGACTCCGCGGCTCCCGTCGGCGCCGCGGCTCCCGTGGGAGCCGGCCCGTCGGCCGACGGCACCGCGCCCGGCGAGCCCCGCCGTTCCGCCCGGCCCCCGCGCCGCGCCCGGCCCCGGGCCAGCAGCCCGTACCGCGGTGCGAACACGTGGACGAGCGCATACAGGGTGCCCTGGACAAGAACGATCAGTCCGCCGGAGGCGGCGTCCAACCAGTAGCTCAGCAGGATCCCGAGCGCCGAGGCGGCCACCGACAGCGTCGGCGCGATCAGCAGCATGCGGGAGAAGCGGTCGGTGAGCAGGCGTGCCGTGGCACCGGGGATGATCAGCATCGCGACCACCAGGATCACCCCCACCACTTGCAGCGCGACCACTGCCGTGACGGCCAGCAGTCCCAGCAGCAGGGCGCCGAGGCGGCGCGGGGAGAGGCCGATCGCCCGGGCGTGGGTGGGGTCGAAGGCGAAGAGGGTGAGATCCCGGCGCAGCAGCAGCAGGAGGGCGAGCACCAGGGAGGCGAGCACCGCGATCTGCACCAGGTCGCCGCGGGAGACGCCGAGGACGCTGCCGAAGAGGATGTGGCCGAGGTCCGTGTGGCTCGGGGTGACGGAGATCAGCACCAGCCCGAGGGCGAACAGGGTCGTGAACACGATCCCGATCGCGGCGTCCTCCGCGACCCGTCGCGATCCGCGGACCGCGCCGATCAGCACCACGGCAAGGAGGCCGAACACGAGCGCGCCGAGCGCGAAGGGCAGGCCGAGGGCGTAGGAGAGCACCACGCCGGGCAGCACGGCGTGGGAGACCGCATCGCCCATCAGCGACCAGCCGATGAGCACGAGCCAGCAGGACAGCAGCGCGCAGACCACGGCGGCGAGGGACGTGGCCGCGAGCGCGCGCAGCATGAAGTCGTACTGCAGCGGCTCGACGATCAGGTCGAGCGGGCTCATCGGGCGACCTCCTCACGGGCCAGCGGATCCAGGCCGAAGGCGCGGGCGAGCATCGCGGGCTCGAGCGCCTCGGCGACCGGGCCGTGGAACAGGAGCCGGCGCCGCAGCAGCACGGCGGAATCGGCGAGGGCGGGCAGCGCGTGGAGGTCGTGGGTGGAGACGAGCACGGTGCAGCCGTCGGCCGTGAGCTCGCGCAGGACGGAGACGAGCAGGGCCTCGCTGCGCTTGTCGACGCCGGCGAAGGGCTCGTCGAGCAGGAGGGTGCGGGCGCCCTGGGCGAGGCCGCGGGCGACGAACGCCCGGCGCCGCTGCCCGCCGGAGAGCTGTCCGATGGGCCGACGGGCGAGCTCGGTGAGCTCGACCCGTGCGAGCGCCTCGGCGACGGCGCGGTGGTCGGCGGGTCGGGGCCGACGAGTCAGGCCCTGGTGGCCGTAGCGGCCCATCATCACGACGTCCGCGACGCTGACCGGGAAGGAGGAGTCGATCGCCTCGCCCTGGGGGACGTAGCCGATCGCGCCGCGGCGGCGCGCCCGGGCGGGCTCCTCGTCGTCCAGGAGGACCTGCCCCGAAGCGATCGGGACGGTGCCCATGATCGCGCCGAACAGGGTGGACTTCCCGGCGCCGTTCATGCCGACCAGGCCCGTCACCTCCCCGGCCGCGATGCGCACGCTGAGGCCGTCCAGGGCGGTGACCTCGCCGTACCGGACCGTGAGGTCCTCGACGCGGAGGCTCATGCCGCCGCCTCCGTCCCGGCCAGGCCCTCGACGATCACATCGGCGTCGTGGCGGAGCAGGTCGAGGTAGGTGGGCACGGGGCCACCCTCCTGCGAGAGCGAGTCGACGTAGAGGGTGCCGCCGAAGCGGGCGCCGGTCGCCTCGACGACCTGCTGCATGGGGGCGTCGGAGACGGTCGACTCGCAGAACACGGCCGGGATGTCCTGCTCGTCGACGGTCTCGATGACCGCGGCGATCTGCTGCGGAGTGGCCTGCTGCTCGGCGTTGACGGGCCAGATGTAGTGCTCCTCGAGGCCCACATCGCGCGCGAGATAGGAGAAGGCACCCTCGCAGGTCACCAGCGCCCGCTCGTTCTCCGGCAGAGCGCCGACGGTCTCGACGAGCTCGTCGTGGATCTGCTGCAGCTGCCGGGAGTAGGCCTCGCCGTTCTCCGCATAGTCCGCAGCGTGCTCGGGATCGAGCTCGCTGAAAGCCTCGACCATGTTGCTGACGTAGACCTGCGCGGCCTCCGGGCTCATCCAGGCGTGGGGGTTCGGGGTGCCCGGGTCACCGGCGATGTCGAGCGCCTCGACCCCGTCGGAGACCACCGCATGCGGCACGTCCGCGGTCTCGACGAACTGGCCGAACCAGGCCTCGAGGTGCAGGCCGTTGTCGAGGATCAGATCCGCCTCGGAGGCCTTGGCGACGTCGCCGGGGGTGGGCTCGTAGCCGTGGATCTCGGCGCCGGGCTTGGTGATCGACTCGACGCGCAGATGCTCCCCGGCCACGTTCTGCGCGATGTCCTGCAGGACCGTGAAGGTGGTCAGCACGACGGGCCTGTCCCCCTCGTCACGGCCGCCCACGCTCCCGCATCCCGCCAGCAGCAGCACCAGCGCCGCCGCCGTCGCCGCAGCCCTCGTCACCAGTCGTCCTCTATGCACCACGCGCACACCTCTTCGCCTCGCCTGTCAATGAACTTCGCCATGCCAAACTTTGTGAATGGGACTGTCTCATACCTTCCTCCGGGAGTCACGCAGCGCCTCGGGGCGCGCTGGCTGCTCGAGCACGGCTTCGACCCCGACGCCCCGGGCTGCGAGTTCGACGTCCTGCGGGCGCGGATGCGGGAGTCGTCGTGAACGCAGCGACCGTCCGTGCCCCGGACGAGCTGGGCTACCGTGCCGGAGTGCCGAACTCTCTCCGCGATGCCCGCCCCGCCGACCTGCTGGGCGACCATCTCGACGCCTTCCTCGCCGCCGAGCTGCCGCCACGGCCGACCGAGGCGTGGGAGCTCGCGACCCTCGGAGTTCACCCCTCGGCACGAGGGCGGGGCCTCGGCTCCGCACTGCTCGCCGAGGGCCTGCGCCGCGTCGATGCGGCCGGTGGGAGCTGCACGCTCGAGACCTCGGACCCCCGCAACGTGGAGCTGTACTCTCGCCGCGGCTTCTCCGTCATCGCAACCACGCGGATCCCCGACGGCCCGGTCGTCCATTCGATGCTGCGGGCCCCCGTCGAGACGGGACGGCCGTGATCCCTCGCGACTGCGCGGGTGCGCTGCCCGGGCCGGGCGGGGTGCTCCACGCCCTCAGCTCACCACATCGGCGTTACTGCGCGGAGTGCTGAGACTTCCCCGGAGGCCACGCCGAGCCGGGAGGCGGCGCGTCCGCAGCGCCGCGGCAGGAGCAGCTCGAGGAGATCGGGGGGGTCGAGGTGAGCGGGGTGTCGCGACTGCATGTCGAGGAGTCTGCGGCGGACGGTCCGTCCCGCATGCGCGACTCGCTCGGCCAGGTGCCCGGTGCCGCATCCGACGTCGAGCAGCTCGCCAGCGGGCAGATCGGCGAGCACTCGTGCGGCGGTGCCGTCGCAGAGGGTCACGAAGGACCGGTCATAGGCCTCGGCGGCGGTGGTCCAGCCCCTCATGCCTCCGGTGAACCGCACTGCGGCCGCGGGGACGGCGGACACTCGGGAACGGTGCCGCACTGCCCATCAGGGCCCCGCACGGCCCCGCGGCGGAGCACCGCATCCCGGCACCGTCTTGCATCCATTGATGCATGCATTAGGGTCGCCCCCATGCGTTCCCCCACCCTCCCCTGGCTCGACGACCGCGAGAACCGGCCGATCGCGACGCAGATCGCCGCGAGGACGGCCCGACAGATCGCCACCGGCGATATCGAGCCGGGCACCCTGCTGCGTGAGGTCGACGTCGCCGAGGAGCACGGCGCGAGCCGCACCCCGGCGCGCGAGGCGATGCTGCAGCTGGAGACCTGGGGGCTGGTGCGCCTCCTGCCGAAGAAGGGCGCCCAGGTCACGACCCCGACCGTCCGGGAGCGGGAGGAGCTGCTCTCGGTCCGCGCGATGCTCGAGGGGCACGCCGTCTCCCGCATCGCCCCCGACGAGACCCGTCGGTCCTCCCTCGTCGAGGCGCTCGCGCCGGTGCTCGCGGCGCAGGAAGCCGCGACCGATCGTCCCGCGGACTTCGCCGTCCACGACTACGCCTTCCACCTCACCCTCGCCTCCCACGACGGCAACCGCGTGGTCGAGGAGGTGCTGCGCGCGCTCGGACCGCGACTGTTCCGCCTCACGCATCTGGCCGTCCTCTCCCCCGCCGCGGACCTGCCCGCCCTGCACCGCGAGCACATCGAGCTCACCGATGCGGTGGCGCGCGGGGACGTCGCCGGCTTCCGCGAGATGATCGAGGGCCACCTGCACACCGGCCACGATGCCTACTCGGTGGTGTCCGAGTGAGGCGCGCACGGATCCCGGCCTGGCTGGCCGTCGCCCCGACGGGCTTCCTCCTCGCCTGGGGCGGCAACCACTTCACGCCGCTGCTGCACGTGTACGAGACCGTCGGCGGCTATGCGCCCTGGCAGGCGAACCTGCTGCTGGGGATGTACGTCGCCGGTCTCGTCCCCGGGATGCTGCTGGCCGCGGGGCTCTCGGACCATCACGGCCGTCGGCCGATCGCGATCGCGGGCCTGCTCGCCGGGGCGCTCGGCAGCGTGGTGCTCGCGGCGAGCATGTCGAGCTTCGTGCTGCTGTGCGCCGGCCGCGTCCTCGCCGGGATCGGAGTGGGTGTGGGCATGTCGGTCTGCTCGACCTGGATCAAGGAGCTCTCCTGCGCCCCGCACGACCCGGGCGCGACGCCGACCGCCGGGGCCCGACGCTCCTCGATGATCCTCACCCTCGGCTTCGCGCTCGGCGCGGGCGTGACGGGCTCGCTCGCCCAGTGGGCGCCGCTGCCGGGGCAGCTGCCCTTCCTCGTCCATCTCGGGCTGTGCCTTCTGGCCGGGATCGCGCTGCTCGCGGCGCCGGAGAGCCTGCCACGCGAGCTGCGGGCCCGCGGCGCGCTGCGCGATGACCTGAGGGTCTCCTCGGTGAGACATCCCGTCTTCGCCCGGATCGTGCTGCCGGCCGCGCCGTGGGTGTTCGCCGCCGCCGGGGTCGCCTACGCCATCCTGCCTGCGACGGTCGAGGCGCAGATCGGGGACTCCGCGACGATCTACGCGACGGGCCTGACGGTGCTCACCCTGGGCGTCGGCGCGATCGCCCAGGGCACCGTGGGCCTGATCGACCGCCTCACCCGCGGCCGCGCGCTGGTCGTGGGCCTGAGCGGCATGAGCGCGGGGATGATCCTCGCCGCCGTCGCCGCGGAGCTGCGCCGCCCGGTGCTGGTGGTGGGCGTCGCGGCGCTGCTCGGCGCGTCCTACGGGGTGTGCGTGGTGGCGGGGCTGGTCATCGCCCAGTCCCTCGCCTCTCCGCGCGAGCTCGCCGGGATCACCGGCGTCTACTACTCCCTCGCCTATCTCGGTTTCCTGCTGCCGACGATCCTCGCGGCGCTCACCCCGGTGCTGCCGTACACGGGCGGGCTCGCGATCGTCGCCGCCGTGTGCGTGCTGTGCCTGACGGCGGTCACCTGGGGGCTGCGCCGTCCGCTGCCGGCGCCGGCACCGGAGCCCACGGCCGACGAGGCCGTCGAGCCGGAGGTCGCCGCGGTCGCAGCCTCCTGAGTCGTCGACCCCATCGTGGGCAGCGTCCGATCGCCTGACCATCGACGCCCACCGAGCGCCGTCCACAGTGCGCTGACGCCAGGTGCAGCGAAGCCTCCGGACACCTAGCCTTGGCCGATGGGCACCAGGCCACGACCTACGCGGGTGATTTACGTCGATGATTCAGGGGCGGAGAGCACCGGTATGGAGACGTTCAGCGGGGTGAGCCTCCTCCTGGACTAATGGCGCGATGCACTCGACGAGGTCCTCGCGTGGCGAAGGCATCTGACGACCGCCTACGGCATCCCCAAGCAGTATGAGCTCCATGCGACGAAGTTCGCGAACGG
This sequence comes from Brachybacterium sp. SW0106-09, assembly GCF_001293905.1. Classification (NCBI taxonomy): domain Bacteria; kingdom Bacillati; phylum Actinomycetota; class Actinomycetes; order Micrococcales; family Dermabacteraceae; genus Brachybacterium; species Brachybacterium sp. SW0106-09. The sequence goes on along the minus strand of NZ_BCAK01000022.1, from coordinate 42,197 downwards.
GCGCGGCAACCCCTCCCTCGATGCTGAGTGGAACCGCAGGAAGGCCCATCGTTCAACCGTCCTGGACGAGACCTTCGATCGATTCGCCCGGTGGAACTGGATGCGGGTCGGAACGCTGTGCGCCGCGCAGAGCACTCGTCGCGCGAACTATCGCTCGACCAGGCAGCGGGCCTACGCGTCCCTGGTGTAGGAGCTCGATTCCTCGCTTGCACGTGACGGCGAGTGGGGGATTCTGATCATGGACGGCGATGAGACCGACACCAGTTACATCAGTGCACATCGAGAGCCTCCTCTCGCCCGGAGATCGCTTCTGGAGGATCCCGCTTTCCAGAATTCCGCTCGCAGTCAGTGGGCCCAAGTCGCCGACCTCGTCGCCTACGCGGGATATCAATCGATCCTTCGAATCCCGGAGAAAGAACTCGCATGGTCCTGGTGCGAAACTCTGTCCCCACGCGGCGCAGGCGTGCACCATGCCTGATCAGCTGGAAAAGAAGCTGGACCCGTTGACCGACGTAGGTCGGGCGGGTCCGCGCTCTTGGCGTAGCCCTGCCCTGGGCACGACTCCAGGCTTCCGAACCTCGACCTCACCGCATGGTCGCGGCGAGTTCCGCCTCGCTCAGCGCCCGGTCCGCGAACACCAGGCGCACGGCCGACGGGTCGGGGTTGCCTGCGTCGGGACCGCGGCGGCGCAGGGCGAGCCCGACCTTCTCGGCGACCGCGGCGGAGGCCGGATTGTTCTCGAGCAGATAGGCGACCGCGGGCAGATCGGGTCGGCTCTCGCGGGCGGCGTCGACCGCAGCACGGGCCAGCTCGGTCGCGAGCCCACGACCCTGCGCCTCGGGCGCGAAGCGGTAGCCGAGGTTCCAGAAGGCGCCCTGCCGCACCGCGCAGCCGCCGTGGCCGATGACGACGCCGCCCTCCCGCGCCACCCAGGCACCGAGGCCGTGCTCGCGCCAGTCGGCGAGCCATCCGGCGAGCGCGCCGCGCGTTGTGGCGTGGTCGGCGAAGCGGCCGCTGGGCAGGTGGGTCCAGGTACGGGCGTCGGCGTAGATCCGGTGGAGGTCCTCGAGATCGGCCTCGCAGGGCGGGTCGAGCTGCAGGCGGGCGGTGGTGGTCATCAGGCTCCTTCCGAGGCGCGCGGGATCCCCGCACAGCGTCCCGGCGGACGGTAGCCTCTCGGCACGACGGAGGAGGCGCCGCCTCGCCGCCATCCTTGCGCCGTCCCACTCCCGGGCGGTGCCTCGAGCTCGACGTAGAGGCCTCACCATGTCCCCGTCCTTCCCCACCGCGCTCCCACCAGGACTCTCCCTGCTGTGGGAGAGCGCCGACGAGCAGGCGGCGCTGAAAGAGCGGTTCGGGTTCGCGGACCTCGCGGAGGCCGAGCGCTGGCTGTCCGCGATGCTCGACGAGCACTGGGGCCTCACGCTCCGCTCCTGCCGCCGTCTCACGATCAGCGACCACAACGCGATCGCCTGGGTCAGCACCGATGGGGCTGACCTGGTCGTGAAGTGGTCCCGCGAGGAGCGCCTGTTCCCTCGCCTCGAGGCGACGACCGGACTGATCACGCATCTCGCTGGCCAGGGGATCCCGGTCGCGGCGCCGAGCCCCGCGCGGGACGGCGCCGTGCGCGTGGTCACGGACGGCCCGATCGGACCGCTCTCGATCGCGGTGCTCCCCGAGATCGCGGGGACCTGGCTGGACGTGACGGACCTCGACGCGGTGCGCACCGTCGGCGCCTGCCTCGCCCGGATGCACGAGGTCCTCGGCGGGCTCGCGCTCCCCGTGCTCGAGGGACCGCCGCCGCGCGCGCCGCGCGAGCGGGTGCGCATATGGCTCGAGGAGCACGACCACGGCCGCGCCCCGTCGGCCTCCGCCCGGCTCGCCGCGCTCGTCCAGGACGTGCCCGATCTCGTGGACACCCGGCAGCTCGTCCACGGCGATGTGCGCGCCGCGAACCTCCTGATGCAGGGAGATCGGGTCGCGGCGGTGCTGGACCTCGACGAGGTCCGCGTCGACCACAGGATCGCGGAGCTCGCGCAGACCAGCGTGCTGCTCGGCACCCTGTTCCGTGACTGGCGGCCGACGCCCGCCCCCGCCCGGCAGGCGCTGCGCGAGGGCTATGAGCAGGTCCGTCCCCTCGGCGAGGCCGAGCGGGCCTGGCTCGAGGCGCTCACCCTGTGGATCGGCCTGGCCTCCATCCCCGCCGAGGACGCGGCACCCTGGATCGCCGCGGTCGCGTCCTCGTCGGCTGGCTGAGAGCCCCGGGCGCGACTACTCCCCGCGCAGGGCGAGCACGAGCCTGCCTGCCCATCGCCCCGCGCGCAGCAGCGGGAGCGCGCCGCCCAGCTCCTCGACGTGATCGACCCCGGCCTCCAGGCGCCCCTCGTCCACCAGGCGCAGGAGGAACGCGAGATCGGCGCGGAGGTCCCCGGGCTCGTCGGGCATGAAGAATGTGCGGAGGGTCCGTCCGGCTCGTCCGCCGGCCCCTTCGAGGGCATCGGCCGGCAGGACGACGTCCTCTCCGCTCGCCCGTCCCACGGAGACGAGGGTCCCGTCGGCGGCCGTCATCTCGAAGGCGCGTGAGAGCACAGCGCCGCCGACGGTGTCGATCACGATGTCGGCGGGCGCCACGGCATCCCGAGGGTCCGTCACCGTCTCCGTGGCGCCGAGGTCGCGCAGGTGCGCCGAGCGCGCCTCGGAGCGCGTGACCGTCGTGACGCCCGATGCCCCGCCGAGGGAGGCGAGGCGCGCGGCCAGGGCGCCCACAGCGCCGGTGGCGCCCGTGACCATCACCCGCCTGCCCAGCACCGCTCCGCCGACGCGCAGCGCCCGCAGCGCCGAGATCGCCGCGATCGGCATCGTCGCAGCCGCACGCAGGTCGACGCCCTGCGGCACCACGACGAGACCGGCGGTCGGGACCGCCACCTGCTGCGCCCATGCCCCGCCCATGACCAGACCCGCGACGCCGGTCCCGACGGGCGGCCCGGAGCCGTCGGCCGCCTCGCGGGACACGACGCCGGCCAGCTCGTGGCCGAGCACCGTCCCGGGCGGTGCCGCATCGCGCAGGGCGAGGTCGGTCGGGTTCACGCCGGCCGCCTGCACCTCGACCAGCGCCTCGTGCGTCGCCGGCCTCGGCGCGGGGACGCGATCGAGGTGGAGACGCTGGGGAGCGGACTCCTCGACGACGAGTGCATCCATGGTGTCCATGGCAGTTCTCCGTTCGTGGTGGGGCAGATGGGGTCCATGGTGCGACGGGTGGCTCGCGGGATCGGGCGGACGGGATCCCGACGGCCCAGCGCCTGCGGTGACACCGACCCGTCACCAGGGCGAGTGCACGACGAGCTCCTCGGCGGCGAACAGCTGCGGGGCCGAGCGGTGGGTCGGGGCGAGTGTGCCGGCGCGACCGGGCTCGCTCGCCGGACCGGGCAGCAGCAGACCCGAAGCCGTCTGCGCTTCGGCCCCGAAGCGGACCAGACAGATCCAGCTGTCGCCTCCGATCGCGGGCCATCTCCCCTCGCCGGGCACGATCTCCAGGCACTTGAAGAGTCCGAAGTAGGTGGGGCCGCCGCTGGCCGGGGCATCCCCGGGTGCCTCGCCGATCCGGGCCACCTCCCCGTAGGCCGCGTCCAGCGGCAGCCCCCACCCGGACAGCGCCGCGACGGCCCGACGGAGTGACTCCACGGCCTCCTCCGGGGCGCGCAGCCCGGTGGGCAGACCTCCGGGCTCCGGCGCGGGCGTGAGGCGGCTGTCGTCCATGACCACCTCCCCCACCGGGAAGTGGTCGTGCGCCCAGAGGTGGAACAGCAGGCAGCCACGGGAGTCTGCCTCGGCGTGCCGGTCCCAGTCGCGCAGCACCCGGACGGCCTCGGCGAGTGCCTCGTCCGTCCCCGCGGCGGCGGGGAGCTGGTCGAGGACGATGTCGGCCAGGTGCGCGCGGGTGTCCCACTTCAGCTCCAGCAGATCCTCCGGGCCGAGGCGCTCCGCCGCTGCCATCCGGGCGCGGGAGAGCGGCGAGCGGATGTCGCGGATCCGGTCGGGGGCCGGGGCGATCCCGTCGGGGTGGTCGGCCGGGTTCAGCGGCGGGTCGCTGAACCACCACGGGGTCTCGTTGACGTTCTGCACCCATCCGCAGTCGGGGTCGATCACCCGGGGCAGGCTGTGCGGCGGATTCAGGTCCTCCCAGATCAGGCTCCGGTCGCGTCCCGGCAGCCGGCGCCGGGAATCCTCGAACGATCCACCGGGACGATGCGGGGTCGCGCCGCAGAAGGCGGCGCCGATGGAGCCGGAGGAGTCGGCGGCGATGATGTTGAACATCGGCAGCGGCCACCGCTCCTGCGCGGCGAACAGCTCCCGCACGTCGCCGGCGAGGGACATCTGCCACCAGCTCTCCAGCGCCGTGGTCACGGGCCGGTGCAGGACGCCGGCGATGCGGAGCGCCACGGTCGCCCCGTCCGGGGCCGTGGTCACCGGTCCGTGGACGCTGCGGCGCTCGGTGACGGTCACGTCCTCGCCGTCGCGGACCTCCACCTGGTGCTCGCGCGTCTCGAAGTGGACGAGCTCCTCGCCGAGCCGGTAACGGTCCCCGGACGTCTCCAGCTCGTACACCCACAGCTGCGGGAGCGGGTTGACGGTGTGCGCCCAGCCGACCTCCGGGGTGAAGGCGAAGGACTGCCAGGGGAAGCCGATCGGGGTCGCGCCGTGGCAGCGCCTGCCGGGTGAGACCGTGCGCGCCTCGAACATCCGGTACGGGCCGATCCATGGGATGTGCGGGTTGATCATCAGCAGCGCCTCGTCGGTCGCGGACCGCTCGGCGGTCACGGCCCAGGCGCTGGATCCGCCGCCGAGCAGTCCGTCGCCACCCGCCGTGGGGAAGGCGAGTCCCTGGTCCCAGAAGCGTGCGAACCCGAAGAAGAGGGCGAAGGTGTGGGCGACGACGTCGCGCGCGGTCACCGGCAGCGCCTCGCGCCGTGCGCCGCCGAGGTCCGGATCCTCGGAGCAGGCTCGGTTGAACCCCTCGCAGAACGCCTCCAGCCGCTGCCGGGTCCCCTCCTCCTGTGCGGTCCACCAGGTCTCGACCGCGGCCTCGAGGCCGAGCCGGGCGTGCTGGAGGTCGCCGTAGAGGAACTCCTCGCCCCACAGCGCCGCCGCGCGTCCACGGGCGATCCCGTAGAGCTCGAGCACCGCCGTGGCGTGCGCGAGGGCCTGCGCATTCCCGAAGCCGCGGCAGGCGTCGAGATCGTCCTCCGCCGTGATCGTCGGTGTGCCGTGCTCGTCCCAGTCGATGCGCATGCTCGGTCCTCTCTCGTCGGCGTCCGGCGTATCGCTCCCACTCGACACCGTGCCCCTGCGGCACAGTCAAGGCCGTCCCGTCGGCCGGCGCCCTCCGGCCACCGGACGTGGCCGGACACACGTCGCCGCGCGCGGCCCCGCCCCGTACCGTGTCAGGTGCACAAGAAGTGCCTGCGGCGTCCGCGCCGCAGCCCCTCTCCCTCGGAGCCACCCCTCGATGAGCACGTCCACGCAGCCGACCGACACCCCCGCGACCACGCGTCGCCGTCCCGGCCTCTCGGCGCGACACCTGCACTTCATCGCCCTCGGCTCCGCGATCGGGACGGGCCTGTTCTACGGCTCGGCCGGCGCGATCCAGGCCGCGGGCCCCTCCGTGCTGCTGGTGTACCTGCTCGGCGGCGCGGTCGTGTACTTCATGCTCCGCGCGCTCGGTGAGATGGCGGTGCGGATGCCGATCTCCGGCTCCTTCGCCGAGTACACGCGCCGCTTCCTCGGCCCCTGGGCCGGGTACATCACCGGCTGGATGTTCGCCTTCGAGATGCTGATCGTGTGCCTCGCGGACCTCACCGCGATCGCGATCTACATGCGCTTCTGGTTCCCTGACACCGCCCAGTGGATCTGGGTTGCGCTCACGCTGCTGATCGTCGGCGCCGCGAACCTCGCCAGCGTCCGCTGGTTCGGGGAGCTGGAGTTCGCCTTCACCATCGTGAAGGTCGCGGCGGTGGTCGCGATGATCGTCGGCGGCGCGGCGATCCTCGCCTTCGGGCTCGGGGATCCCTCGACGCCGACGGGCCTCGCGAACCTCACCGCCGACGGGGGCTTCTTCCCGAACGGGCCCGGCGGCATGATCAGCGCGTTCATCCTGGTGCTCTTCGCCTTCGGCGGCACCGAGATCATCGGCGTGGCCGGCACCGAGGCGGAGGACCCCGCCAAGGCGATCCCGAAGGCCGTGAACACGGTGCCGGTGCGGATCCTGCTGTTCTACGTCCTCGCGATCGGGGTGATCCTGCTGCTGACCCCGTGGCGGGAGATCACCGGCGAGGAGTCCCCGTTCGTGCAGATCTTCGACACGCTCGGCGTGAGCTGGGCCGCCGCGGCGCTGAACCTCGTGGTGATCACCGCGGCGCTCTCGGCGATCAACGCGGACCTGTTCGGCGCGGGCCGCGTCGTCGCCGGCATGGCCCGCCAGCGCCTGGCCCCCGCAGCCCTGTCCCGCACGATGCGCGGCGTGCCCGTGGTGACCACGCTCGCGATGCTGGGCGTGCTCGTCGTGGGCGTGCTGCTGAACTGGGCGCTGCCGGACGAGGTGTTCACGATCGTCGCGTCGCTGGCGACCTTCGCGACCGTGTTCGTGTGGCTGATGATCCTGCTGGCCCAGGTCGCCTCCCGCCGCGGGATGAGCGTCGAGGAACGGGACGCGCTGCGGTTCCCGGTCCCCCTCTGGCCCTACGGGCAGGTGTTCGCGATCGCGTTCATCCTGTTCACGATCGGGATCATGGTGTGGATCAGCGAGTACCACACGGCGCTGCTGACGGGCGTGGGCTTCATGGCGCTCATGAGCGTGCTCTACCTGGTCACCGTCCGACGCCGCCTGCCCCGGGGCTGACCTGCAGGCTCAGCCGTCGCAGAGCGAGGTGTCGGCCGTGCGGGTGGTCGCGCCGTCCACCGCAGGGGCGGGCGGCGAGGACGGGGCGCTCGTCGTCGGCCGCTCGGTGTGCGGCGTGATGTCGCCCGAGGCACCGGCCCCGGCGCGCTCGTCCTGCTCCTCATCGCCGACGTCCCCCTCGTCGGAGGGGTCGACCGGCTCGTCGGAGGGGACGACCGGCTCGTCGGAGGGGACGACCGGCTCGTCGACCGCGAGGGCCTCGAAGACCGCGTCGGCCGACGCGGAGGGCACCACCCGGTTGCGGTCCGTGGGCGCCGGCACCCACGGCATCGTGAGGAAGGTGATGTGCTCGGGATCCACCCGGTTGACCCGCGTGCCGAGCCCCGCGAGATCCGAGGCGCGGCTCAGCCCGGGGTCCACCGTCAGGGAGGACGTGGTCGCCTCGAGGAAGGGATAGAGCCGGTCGGGCCGTGCGATGACGCGGGAGCTGGTCGCCTCCTGCACCACGGCGGACATCACCATCTGCTGGTGTCCCAGCCGCGCGATGTCGCTGCCGTCCCCCACGGCGTGGCGGGTGCGGGCCAGGGCCAGGGCGTCCCTCCCGTCGACCACCTGCTCACCGGCAGGCAGGTCGAGTTCCGCGTAGACGTCCTCGAGCGGCTCGGGCAGGCACACGTGCAGCCCGTCCATCGCGTCGACGATCGCGATGAAGCCCTCGAAGTCCAGCTCCACGAAGTGGTCGATCTGCACCCCGGTGAGCTCCTCGACCGCCGCGACCGAGCAGGCCGGCCCGTAGTTCAGGGCGGAGTTGAGCATCCCCCGGCCACCGGCGAAGCTGCCGCTGCCGGTGTCGGCGCAGGCGGGCAGGTCCATGAGGGTGTCGCGCGGGAGCTGGACCGCATCGATCCGGGAGTCGTCCTCCGAGAGGTGCGCGAGCACCATCGCGTCGCTGCGCCGGGAGCCGTCGCCCGGACCGAAGTCCTCCCCGTCCAGGTCACGGCTGTCCGACCCGAGCAGCAGGATGTTCAGCGCGCCGCCGCTCTCGCGCGGGGCCGGGTCCTCCCCCGACCGCAGCGGAGCGGTGGCGATGTTGCCCTCGAGAGGGGTGACGGTCCCCGCGAGCCCGAGGGAGACCACGACCACGACGGCCAGGGCGAGCGCCCCGAGAGCGGCGAGGATCCGGCCGCGCCGGTACACCAGCGTCGGCCTCTCGCGGCGGTGGGCGCCCGGGGCGACTCGGCGCAGCGGTCGGCGTCCGCTCGGGGAGCTCTCCATGGTCGCGGACCCTCCTTCTGCTCGTCATGCCTGGTCCGCCGACCAGGTCACCACGGGCAGGACCTGGAACTCCAATAGTCCGGGCGGAAGGATCCATGCAGCGGCGCTATACCGCCCCTCCCTCACCAGGTCAGGCGGCCGACGACTCCTCGACGAGCGCCAGGAACCCGCGCAGCGCGGGGTTCGGCAGCTCGTCGAGCCGGTGGATGATGCCGAGGGAGCGCCGTAACGGGGGATCCAGCGCCACCGCGATCCCTCCGTAGGCGGGCGCGGTGCGGGCGAGCGCGGCGGGGACGACGGTGAGGCCGTCGGCGGCGAGCGCGAGCGGGACCAGGCTGTCGCGCTGGGTGGTGGTGATCCGATGCGCGGGCAGGGCGCCGAGCCCGCGAAGGGCGACGTCGGCGAGCTCGCGGATGGAGGTGCCTCGCGGAAGGGTGACCAGCGTTCTCGAGGCGATCTCCTGCGCGGTCAGCGGCCCCTCGTCCCCGTCCGGGCGGGCGGCGGCGGGGAGCACGGCCGCGAATTCCTGAGCGGGCAGCGGGATGGCGGCGAGGTCGCCCGGCACGCGGTCGATCACGCCGAGCGCGGCATCGGCCCGCCCCACCCGGACCGCCTCGACGAGCTCCTCCGCGTGGTCGACCGTGAAGACCTCCACCCGGATCCCCGGATGCGCACGATGGAAGCGACCCAGGTGCCCGGGCAGCTCGGTCGCGACCAGCGAGGGCAGGCCGGTCAGGCGCAGGGACCCGGCGGTCAGGGAGCGGGCCGCGCCCACCATCGCGTCGATCGAGCCCATCTCCGCGAGCGCCCTGCGACCGGCGGCCACGACCCCGCGGCCGGTCTCGGTGAGCTCCATCCTGCGGCCGACGGGGAGGAACAGGCGCGCACCGAGCGCGTCCTCGAGGGTGTGGATGCTGCGCGAGAGGGAGGGCTGCGAGATCTGCAGGACCTCGGCCGCGGCGGTGAAGGAGCCGTGGTCGATGACCGCGATGAGCGCCTCCACCTGGGCGAGGCTGGGACCGGTGCTCGCCATCTCGTCCGCCTCCCGCCCGCCCGGCCGGGCGCCGGGATCGCTGCGCCGAGAATACCGAGGCGACGCGGGTGCCCGCGGGGGCGGGGCGGTCGCCGCCCGGGCCGATAGTCTCGGCGATGTGAGCGCGCTCACACGAGAGGGCCGTGAGGATCTTCCGGGTCATGACGTCTTCCCGTTGTCAGCATTCGCAGGCCCGATGTCCCGGGCCGTCAGGAAGGAGCACTCATGTCCGAGTCGAAGATCCCCCAGACCGGCCAGCAGCAGGAGCGGAAGGCGGCCGAGCAGGCCGCCGCCGAGAAGGAGTCGCGCGGCCAGGAGCTCCGCGAGCAGCGGGAGTCCACACCGCGCGGTCCGCTGCAGACCAGCCGCGGCGTGACCACCCTCGACGAGACCGTGGTCGCCAAGATCGCGGGCATGGCCGCCCGCGAGGTCCCCGGCGTGTACGACATGGGCAATGCCGTGCGCCGCGCCTTCTCGGCCGTCACCGACCGGATCCCCAACGGCCAGACCAACGTCACCGGCGGCATCGGCGTCGAGAAGGGCGAGACCCAGGCGGCGGTCGACGTGACCGTCGTCGTCGAGTACGGCGCCTCGATCGTCGAGGTCGGCAACGCCATCCGTCGCAACGTCATCGACCAGGTCGAGGGCACCACCGGCCTCGAGGTCATCGAGGTCAACGTCAACGTCGTCGACGTCCACCTGCCCGGCCAGGACGACGAGCCGGCCGCCGAGCAGCGCAGCACCGACCTGAAGTGATCCGCCGGGTGCCGGGGCGGGCCGCGCGCCCGCCCCGCACCCGCCCCACGCTCGAGGAGCACGCATGAAGACATCACAGTTCGCCCTGCTCATCGGTCTGCTGCTCGGTGCCGTCCTGGCCTTCGGCAGCTTCGGCCAGTTCTTCCTCGTCCTGCTGTTCGCGGCGATCGGCCTCGCCGTCGGGATGACGCTCGAGGGCCGCATCGAGGTGCGGGGACTGACCGATCGCTGGAGGCAGTGACCATGGACACCGCCCTCGGGACCGCGCCCCCGCAGGGGCCGGGGACCGCCCCGGCTCCCGCCCCGACACCCGCACCCCCTCAGGACCGAGGCGTGACCAGCGTCCCCGCGCAGGTCGTCGCCCGGATCGCCGAGCAGGTCGCCTCCGAGGCGGCGCTCGTCGGCTCCGGCGCGGGCGGGGTCCTCGGCGTCGGCGCGCGCCGTGACTTCGACTCCCGGCCCTCGGCCCGCTGCGAGCTCTACGGCCGCACCGCCGTGCTGAGCCTCGATGTGGGCGTGGAGTTCCCGACGCCGCTCGCCCCCGCCCTGGCCGCCCTGCGCGATCGGGTGCGAGAGCGGGTGCAGCACCTGACCGGCCTCGAGGTGGGACGCCTGGACGTCTCGATCTCGTGGCTCCGACCCACCAGCACTGCGAGGAGGGCCCTGCGATGAGCACCACCCCGCCCCGCCTGGTCCGCCGTCCCGCGCGCAGCGTCCCCACGACGCTGCTGGGCGTGCTGGTGCTGGCCGGCGGCCTCCTCGGCGTCTGGCTGCTGGGCAGCCTGCTGCTGTACGGCGCCTGGCCCGCCTCCGCACAGGGCGTGCTCGCCGACATCGGCGGGCGACGCCTGGATTCCACGCCCGTGCTCGTGACGGCGGGCGTCCTCGCCGCGCTCGGCCTCGTCCTGCTGCTCGCGGCCCTGATCCCGGGCCGCCCCTCGCGCCGCGTCGTGCTGCGCGGCGAGGTGCCCGGGACCACCGCCGTCCCCCACCGGGACCTCGGCCGACGCGCCGTACGACGCGTGGAGGCCGTGGACGGGGTGCACAGCGCCCGGGCCACCCTCACCGGTCGACGCCTGGACGTGCTCGCCCGCACCGTCGTCGACGACTCGGAGACCGTGCTGCGAGGGGCCCGTGCGGCCGCCGAGCAGGCCGTCGACGAGCTCCGCCCCGAGAGACCGCTCCGCACCCGTGTGCGGGTCCAGCGGATGACACGAGAGGACTGATCCCATGCGCTCCGTCTCCGGTTCCCGCAACCGGCTCGTCCTCGTGGCGGCCGCCGTTCTCGCCCTGCTGGCCGCCGCCTGGACGGCATCGGCCGCCGTCGGCCTCGCCGACCGCTGGCCCGACGCCGAGGCGATCCTGCCCCACGGCGACTCGACCCCCGCCTCGCTCGCCGCCGCCCATCAGCAGTGGCTGCTCCCCGTCGCCGCGGTGCTGAGCGTCGTGGCCGTGCTGCTCGGGATCTGGCTGCTCCTGGCACAGATCCCCTCCCGGGTCCGGACGCCGACCCTGCGACTGCGCGACGAGGACGGCGGCCTCCTGGGCACTCTCGATCCGTCCGTCCTCGAACGCGCCCTCACCGAGCACGTCGAGCAGGTCGCCGGAGTGGTGGAGGCGAGCGTTCGGCTCAGCGGCGCCGCCTCCGACCCGGCGGTGCAGGCCTCGGTGACGGTCGCCGAGGACGCGGAGACGGCATGGACCGTCGAGGCCGTCCGCGAGCTGCTCGCCGACGACGTCCGCACGGTCCTCGGCACCGGGCCGCGGACGGTGGACCTGCTGGTCCATCTCCGCTCCACGGCCGCCCCGTCCCGCGCGGTGCTCGGCGGGCCCGAGCCGTCGTCGGCCGCGCCGTCCTCGGCCACGCCGTCCCCCGCACCCGAGGTGCGAGCGGCGCATCCGGCATGAGCCCCGATCCCGGCCAGGAGGAGCGCTCGCTGGTCCTGCGCGCGCAGGACGGCGACGCGACCGCCTTCGAGCAGCTCGTCGACCGTCACCAGGGACGCCTGTTCCGCATCGCGTTCATGGTGGTCGGGGACCGGCAGGAGGCCGAGGACCTGGTGCAGGAGACCCTGGTGCTGGCATGGCGCCGACTGCACCTGCTCGAGGAGCCGGCCGCGTTCCGCGGCTGGGTCGCCCGGATCTGCTCCCGCTCCGCGACCGACGTGGTGCGGCGACGCGCCCGCCGCGCCACCGCCCCCGCGGCCGCCGAGGATCTCGAGCCCGCGCTCGAGAGCTCCCCGGACGCCGCGCGGACCGATCGCGGCGCTGCGGCCGACCCCGCCCGCAGCGCCCTGGTCAACGCCCAGATGAGCGCCCTGGCCCGAGTGCTCGAGACGCTCGACCCGGCGATGCGCCTGTGCTGGGTGCTGAGGGAGGTCGACGGGATGTCCTATCGCGAGATCTGCAGCGCCGTCGACGCCTCGGAGCCCACGGTGAGAGGCCGGATCGCCCGTGCCCGCGCCCGCATCGTCGAAGAGATGGAGGAATGGAGGTGACCCCGATGCCGCACCCCGCAGACCACGACCCGGAGCAGTCCGCTCCTCCGGGGCCCGATCGCCCGCGCCGCGACGCCGACGGGGAGAACCCCGCCGCGACCCGGAGCTACCTGGACCTGATCCGCACGACGCACGAGGAGTGGGACCGCCTGGAGAGGGCCGGGGACAGCTCGGTGCAGCTCTCCGGCTCCGCCCTCGCCGCGGTCAAGGAGTCGGTGCGCGCCGACGCCCGCCACGGCGCGCACGTGCACATGCCGCCCACACCGGCCGGCCCGTTCACCGTGTCCGAGCTGACCCTGCGCACGCTCGTGCGTCGCGAGATCGACGCGATCCCCGGCGCGAGGGCGCTGCGCACCACCTTCGAGCACGAGGAGGACGGCGCCGCGGAGCGCCGCACCCGCGGACTGCCCACCCGGGCGCGCTGCCGAGTGTCGGCGCTCCTGGGGACCCCGGACCTGCCCGGCCTCGCCGAGCGGATCCGCGAGGCGGTGCATCGCGCCGCCGAGACCGAGCTGGGCCTGACCGGCCTCACCGTCGACGTCCACATCGAGGACCTCCATGAGCACTGACCCCGCCCCCACCGACCCTGCAACCCTCCGCACCGTCCCTGCCGCGGCCGACCCGGTGGGAGCGCTCGCCCCGCCCGCCCCCCGCGTCGACGTCGCCGACCTCGTCGGCGCGGTCACGGCCGTGCCGGGGGTGAGCGGCCTGGAACCGGGGATCGCGACGGCCCTGCGCACCCTCGATGCGCGGCTGCGCCGCAGCGACGCCTCCTCCGCCCGCTACGGGCTGGTCGTCGACCGCGACAGCGGGGAGGTGACCGTCGAGATCGGCGTGGAGGGGCCACTGCCCGTGCGCCGCATCGTCGAGGACGTCCAGCGCACCGTCCAGCGGGCGGTGTCCGGGGCGGCGGCCGAGGACACGGACCCGCGGGGCGGCACCGCCGTCGGCGCCGATCCGGATCGTCCCGCCCCGGACGTGCCGCGGGTGCTCGTGCGGGTGCAGTCCCTCTCGACCCCCTGACCCCCCGGTCCCTCGACCCGAGCAGTCCCCCGGGCCCACCGCTCCGCTGCCGGGCCTCCCGGTCCGAGGCGGGTGCGGCACAATGACGGCAGACACCGCCGTCACCGTCGGGAGGGCTCCCATGACCGAGATCGTGATCGTCGCCGCCGCACGCACCCCCCAGGGCCGCCTCCAGGGGGCGCTGTCCTCCGTCCCCGCCCCGCAGCTCGGCGCCTTCGCGATCGAGGGCGCGCTCGGGCGCGGCGGGGTCGACGCCGCGGCGGTCGACGCCGTGATCATGGGGCAGGTGCTGCCCGCCGGCTCCGGCCAGAACCCCGCCCGCCAGGCCGCGCTCGGCGCCGGCATCCCCTGGTCGGCCCCCGCGCACAGCGTCAACAAGGTGTGCCTCTCGGGCCTGACCGCGGTGATCGACGCGGCGCGGATGATCGCCTCGGGCGATGCGGAGGTCGTGGTCGCCGGCGGCATGGAGTCCATGTCCCAGGCGCCTCATCTGCTGATGGGCTCCCGCGCGGGCTGGAAGTACGGGGCGCTCGAGGCGCTGGACCACATGGCACACGACGGCCTCACCGACGCCCATGACCGGGTGAGCATGGGCGAGTCCACCGAGCGGCACAACCCCCGCTTCGGGGTCAGCCGCGAGGATCAGGACCGGGTCGCGGCGCTCTCGCATCAGCGCGCGACCGCCGCGAGCGAGCTGCTCGCCGAGGAGATCGTCCCGGTCCCGGTGCCGCAGCGACGCGGGGAGCCCGTCCAGGTCACGGCCGACGAGGGCATCCGTCCCGACACCACCGAGGAGTCCCTGGGCGCCCTGCGTCCCGCCTTCGCCGAGGGCGGCACGATCACGGCCGGGAACTCCTCGCAGATCTCCGACGGCGCCGCCGCTCTCGTGCTCACCACCTCCGCCCGCGCCGATGCCGAGGGATGGCAGGTGATGGCCCGGATCGGCGCGTCCGGGCAGACCGCGGGACCCGACGGCTCCCTGCAGGCCCAGCCGGCCGACGCGATCGCCCGTGCGCTGGAGAAGCAGGGCCTCGCCGCCGCCGAGCTCGACCTCGTCGAGATCAACGAGGCCTTCGGTGCGGTGGTCGCGCATTCCCAGCGCGCCCTGGGCCTCGACGAGGAGGTCGTGAACGTCCATGGCGGCGGGATCGCGCTCGGCCATCCGATCGGCGCCTCCGGGTCCCGGCTCGTGGTGCACATGGCCCATGAGCTGGCGAGGCGCGGCACCGGCACCGCCGCGGTGGGCCTGTGCGGAGGGGGCGGCCAGGGCGAGGCACTGCTCCTCTCGCGCTGATGCCGATGCACCCGGGCCAGCTCGACCTCTCGCCGGAGAGGGCGGCGCGGCTGATCGCCCGGGTCCTGCCCGGCACCGACCCGGCGACGCTCCGACCCGTCCCGAGCGCGGCGACGACCAGCACCGTCGTCCGCATCGGCGAGGACCTCGCGGCGCGCTTCCCCCTGGTGCCCTCCGACCCCGGGACCGCCCGTGAGGCCCTCGCGGCCGAGCACGCGGCGATGGCGGAGCTCGCGGCGGCCTGCCCGCTGCCCGCCCCCGAGCCCGTCGTGCTCGCGGAGCCGTCGGCCGAGTTCCCGATGCCCTGGTCGGTGCAGACCTGGATCCCCGGCGAGGTCGCGGACCCGCAGGTGGTCGCCGGCTCCGACGCCTTCGCCGACGATCTCGCCGACCTGCTCCTCGCCCTCCGCGACGTCCCGACACAGGGGCGGACGTTCCGCGGACCGGGCCGCGGCGGTGATCTGCGCACGCACGACGAGTGGGTGCGCGAATGCCTGGAGCGGTCGCGCGAGCTGCTGCCGGTCGACGCGCTCGCAGCGCGCTGGGAGCGGTGGCGCCTGCTCGAGCGGCACGCCCCGGACGTCATGAGCCACCGCGACCTCATCCCCGCGAACCTGCTCACCGCGCAGGGGCGACTGACCGGGGTGCTCGACAGCGGCGGCTTCTCCCCCGCGGACCCGGCGCTCGACCTCGTCGGCGCCTGGCACCTCCTGGACACCGGACGGCGCCGACGGCTCCGGGAGCGGCTGGGCTGCTCGGATCTTGAGTGGGAGCGGGGCGCGGCCTGGGCCTTCGCGCAGGCGATCGGCCTGGTCTGGTACTACGAGCCTTCGAATCCGACGATGGCGGCGCTGGGCCGTTCCACGCTGCGGCGCCTCCTCGAGGACGCGCCTGTCGGATAATCACTGGCCGCGCCGGGGCCCCGCCGCGAGGATGCCCGCATGAGCGAGACACCGGCCGACGGCACCATCCACCAGCACCCCCTCGCCTATCTGCTGGGGCTCGAGGGCGTCGCCCTGATGCGCGCCTTCGCCGGCGAGCACGACCGCGCCTTCACCGAGGCCCGGCTCGCCGAGGTGCGCGAGCTCCTGGACCGCGCCGAGGAGCTGGGACCGGGCGTCGACGTCGCCCCGCTGCCGGTGGTCGACGGGTACGACGACTGGGCGACGACCTACGACGGCGAGGACAACGGCTGCTTCCCGATGCGGGACGACCTGCTCGCCCCGCTGCTCGACGCCCTCGCCCCGGGGCCCGTGCTCGACGCCGCCTGCGGGACCGGTGCGGTCTCCGCGCAGCTGGTCGCGCGGGGCCACGAGGTGATCGGCATCGACCTCTCCGAGGGCATGCTCTCCCGTGCCCGCGCCGCCGTGCCGCAGGCCCGTTTCGAGCACGGGGCCCTCACCGCGATGCCGCTCGCGGACGGGGCGGTCCGGCACGTGGTGTGCAGCCTCGCGCTCACGCATCTGCCGGACCTGGCTCCCTTCTTCGCCGATGCGGCGCGGGTGATGCGCCCGGGCGGGCGTCTGATCGCCCTCGACACCCGCACCCATTTCCTCGGCTCTGCCCGCTATCCGCTGGTGAAGACGGCCCCCGACGGACGGGTCGGCTACGTCGAGGGGCACCATCACGGCCTCGGCGACTACCTCCGCGCCGCGGTGCCGCAGGGCTTCGTCGTGCGGGAGTGCCTCGAGGGCCGACACGGCGAGCGCACCGTCGACCCCGCCCACGAGGCCGGGCGGCTCACCCCGGGCCCGCCGGACATCTGGGAACTGCATCCCTGGGCGCGGGAGGCGACCGACGCGGCGAAGGCCGGGCAGGCGGGCGTCGTCTGCTGGGTCTTCGAGCTGCGCCCGGAGGTCTGACCCGACCCGGTACCTCCGAGCGATGCGCGCCGGCGCCGGCCTCCCTAGCATCGACCCGTGACCACTCCCTCCCCGAGCCCTCTCGACGACCCGCACCCTCCGGAGGCGACTGGGCACGGCATCGGTGCCCCGCCGTCGCGTCCGGCGGCGCTGATCGTCCTGATGATCGCGGCTCTCGCCCTGTTCATCGTGCTGGTGGCGATCCACGTCGCCCTCTACGCCACCCCGATCGTGCTGGCCGTGCCGCTCAGTGCGGCGCTGGCCGGATCCGCGCTCCTGGCGCTGCCGCGCCCGCGCGCGGCGGGCCTCCTCGCCGGTCTCGCGGTCTGGACCCTGCCGCTGGTCTCGCTGCAGACGGGCGGCGCGACCTGGCCCTGGCCCTGGTCGGTGCCGGCGATGATCGGCTTCGCGCTCCTCGTGCTGGTGACCACCATCGTGCACGGCTGGCGAGCAGGCGGCGTGGCCCTCGCGATCGGGAACCTCGGCCCGCTGCTGGCCGCACCGCTGCTGGGCCGGGCGAGCACCTCAGCCGGGGATCTCATCGTGGCCTCCTCGGCGACGGCGGCGGTGTATCTCGTGGCGGTGCTGCTGGCGAGTCGGCTCCGCGTGGGCGCGGAGCTGGATCGCGAGCGTCGGCTCTCGGCGTCCGAGCTGGAACGACGTCTGCTGGTCGAGGAGCGCACCCGGATCGCCCGGGAGCTCCACGACGTGGTGGCTCACAGCACCGCCCTGACCCAGGTGCAGGCCTCCACGGCCCGCTACCGGATCCCGGACCTCTCCCACGAGGCCGCAGCGGAGTTCGAGGAGATCGCCCGCAGCGCCCGCAGCTCCCTCGCGGAGATGCGCCGTCTGCTCGGGGTGCTGCGCACCGAGGACCACGCCCCGGAGCTGTCCCCTCAGCCGGGCGTCGCGGAGATCCCCGAGCTGGTGGAGGGCTTCCGCCGCGCCGGGGCCGAGGTCGAGCTGTGGATGGACGGCCCGTCGGCCGAGCTCCCGGCCGGTGTGGACCTGACCGCCTATCGGGTGGCGCAGGAGGCGCTGAGCAACGCCGTGCGCCACGCGCCCCGGCGCCGGGATCGAGCTGCATGTGGCGTACGGGCCCGATGCCGTCACGCTCCGTGTGCACAATGGGGTCCCGCCGGCACCGCTGTCCCCGGCGCCCCCGGTCACCGGCAACGGGCTGCGCGGCATGCAGGAGCGCGTGGGTCGGCTGACCGGGACGCTCGAGCACGGCGCCACGCCCGACGGAGGGTGGACCGTGCTCGCCCACCTGCCGTTCACCACCGATCCCCGGGAGCGCGCATGACCATCACCGTGCTGATCGCGGACGATGCCGCCATGGTGCGCGCCGGCTTCGCGGCCCTGCTCGACGCGCAGCCGGACGTGCGCGTGGTGGGTCAGGTGACCAACGGCCGGGAGGCCGTCGCGCAGGCGGCGAGACTCCGACCGGACGTCGTGCTCATGGACGTGCGCATGCCGGAGATGAACGGGATCGAGGCGACGGAGCGCATCGGGGCGCCGGGCTTCCCGGCCTCTCCCCCGCCCCGGATCCTCATGCTCACCACCTTCGACATCGACGACTACGTCCACGACGCCCTCCAGGCGGGGGCCAGCGGCTTCCTGCTGAAGGACGCGACGCCGGAGGAGCTTGTGCACGCTGTCAGGGTGGTCGCCGCAGGGGATGCGCTGCTCTCCCCGGGGATCACGCGCCGGATGATCGCGCAGTTCGCCGCGCGGCGTCCCCGCCCGCCGCGGGACGCCGCTCTGCTCGCCCGGATCACGGACCGAGAGCGCGAGGTGCTGCAGCTGGTCGCGCAGGGTCGCTCGAATCGAGAGGTGGGAGAGGAGCTGTTCATCTCCGACCACACCGTGAAGACCCACGTGGGCAGCCTGCTGACGAAGCTGGGCCTCCGCGACCGGGCGCAGCTCGTGATCTTCGCCTATGACAACGGCCTGGTCTCCCCGGCGCACTGATTCCCCGGAGGGACCACCCGCCTCGCTCCTGAGAGCGAGGGAGGAACCGCTCCCGAGCGCGACGCGGCGCGAGGCCCCCCGTTCCTAACCTCCTCGGCAACACCCGAGGAGGAGCCCGCATGGCCGTCACCGATCTCTCGCCCCACCGACCGTCCCCGCTGCCCGCACCACCCGTCGCCGCCCACCGCGATCCCGGCATCGACCTGGTCCGAGCGCTGTGCGTCGGCGCCGTGATGCTGGTGCACGGCCTCCAGGTCGCCGTCACGCTCGGCGATGCCGGGCCGGTGCTCGAGTACGCCACGCGCGGCGCCGACTGGTATCCGCCGCTGACCTGGTTGCTGCAGGTGATGCCGCTGTTCTTCGTGGTCAGCGGCTTCGCGGGTGCGATCGGGCTGCGCCGCCTGCGGGCACGAGGGGGCTCGTCGGCGGACTTCCTCACCGAGCGCGTGCACCGGCTCCTGGTGCCCGCCCTGGCACCCCTGGCCGTGCTCGCCCTGGCCCTGACCGCCCTGGACTCCCTCGGTGTGCCGGAGGGACTGCTCGCGGAGGCCGGCCTGCGCTGGCGCGAGCCGCTGTGGTTCCTGGCCGTGTTCCTCGGGGTCCAGGCCCTGCTGCCGGCGCTGCTGCGCCTGCACGGGCGCGCCCCGTGGGCCGGCCTGCTCGTCCTCGCCGGCGGGGCGGTGCTGGTCGACGTGCTGCGTGCCCGGACCGAGATCGATGCGGTCGGCTACGCGAACCTCGGATTCGTCTGGCTGGCGCTCCAGCAGGCAGGCTTCCTGCTCGCCGACGGCCACCTCGAGAGGCTGTCCCGTCGGGGCAGGATGCTGGGTGCGATCGGGGCCGTGGCGCTCCTCGCCGCGATGATGCTGGGCGGCGTCTGGTCGCCGGATCTCATCGCGCATCTGAACCCGCCCACCACGGCGCTGCTGGTGCTCGGCGCCGCGCAGACGATGGTGCTCTCCCTGCTGCGCCCCCGGCTCGCCCGGCTCGCCCTCGTCCCCCGGGTCTCAGCCGTGACCGGCTTCGTCACCTCCCGCACCATGACCTTCTACCTGTGGAATCTCTCGGTTCTGCTGCCGCTCGCCGGCGGGGCCCTGCTGATGGCGGGGCAGGGACTGCTCGGACTGCCGGAGGTCTCCACCGCCCAGTGGTGGGCGACCCGGCCGCTGTGGCTGGCGGCCTCGATCGCGCTGACCGCGGCGGCCGCCTGGGTCGCCGGGCCTCTCGAGCGGCTCCGGATGCCGCGGCCGACGCGGTCCTCCGTGCGCGCCGTGCAGGCGATCGGGCTCGGCATCCTCGCTCTCGGGCTCGTCCTCGCCGCCGGGGCCACGGCGCTGTCCGCCATGGGCGCCGTGGTCCTGCTGCTGCTCGCCCTGCACCGGGTACGCGTCCCCCGGGCCCTGCTCGTGCCGGTCGCCGGCGGCGTGCGATGACGGGCGCCCTCTTCGCCGGTCTCGGCATCGGGCTCGTCGGTGCGCTGCTGCTGGCCGCGGGCGTCGACCTGCAGTCCCGAGCGGTCCAGGCAGCTCACGGGCGCTCTCGGGTCTGGCTGCACGACCGTCGGTGGTGGGGCGGGGCCGTCCTGCTGGCCACCGCAGTGGGGACGAACCTGGGGGCGCTCGCGCTCGCACCGGTCAGCGCGGTGCAGTCGGTGAACATCGTCGCCCTCGCCGCGTCGACGCTGTTCGCCGCCCGCTCCGGACAGGTGGTGCTCACGCGCCGCACGCTCCTGGCCGTGGCGGCCTGCATCGTCGGGGTGGTCGGGTTCGTCGCGGTGCTCGCCGCCCATCCGGCGGAGCCGAGCGGTCATGACCTCGATCCAGAGCGCACGGCGGTGCTGACGATCCTCGCGGGCCTCGTCCTGGTCGCCGTCGTCGTGACCCTGGCCGGTCGGCGCACCCCACGGGTGGGCGCGACCGGAGCCCTGCTGGGTCTCGGCACGGCGGCGATGACCTTCGCGAGCATCACCACGGTGGTGAAGGCGCACGTCGACCTGGTGCTGGACGAGGGTCTCCCCACCGTCCTCGCGGACCCGGCCACGCTCCTGGCCGTCGGCCTGCTCATGCTCGCCGGGACTCTCGCCTCGGTGCTCCTGCAGCGAGCCCACCGTGACCTCGCCCCGCCCACCGTGGTGGCCGGCACCACCCTCACCGACACCGTCACCGCCGCCATGATCGGCATCCTGGTGCTCGAGGAGAGCGCTCCGACCCTCCTGGCCGCGATGCTGCTCCTGGCCTGCGCCGTGCTCGCCGTCATCGGTGTGCAGGGCCTGCGCCGAGCGCTTCCCGCGGCGGGCTCCGACCCCACGCGCCACCCGCCGGGCGGCACGGTCCCGCAGCCGGCCCCGATCGGCCGACACCGGTCGGGCGAGGGGCCGGGGGGCGTTCAGGACGCGGCGCTCGTCGACCTCCGGTCGGGCGCGTCCTGATCCAGGACGAGCTGGAGGAAGGCGAGGTCGAGCCAGCGCCCGAACTTGATCCCCACTTCCGGCAGGACGCCCACGCGGGTGAAGCCGAAGCGCTCGTGCAGGCGCACCGAGCCGAGGTTCTCCGCGTCGATCCCGGCGACCATGACGTGCAGGCCCTGCGCGCGGGCGCGCTCGATCAGCGCGCTGAGCAGCGTCGAGCCCGTGCCGCGCCCGCGCAGCCCCTCGCGCACGTAGACGGAGTGCTCGACGGTGCGGCGGTAGCCGTCGTGGGGGCGCCAGGGACCGTAGGTGGCGTAGCCGAGCACGGTCCCGTCCTCCTCGAGGGCGACCAGCACGGGGAAGCCGTCCGACTGTCGCGCGGCGAGCCAGGCCGCGCGGTCCTCGGCGTCGACGAGGCGCTCGTTCCAGATCGCGGTGGTGTGCTCGACCGCGTGGTTGTAGATCGCGGCGATGCCGTCGGCGTGCTGCGCGGTCGCGTCGAGGATCTGCATGGGGCCCTCCCTGGCGATCGGGAACCCGCAGAGCATAGTCCTCCGCACGCTGGCCCGGAGGCCGTACCGTCTCCTCCATGGACGACCCCCGCGTGCCGACCGCCCTTGCGCTGCTCACGGCGCTCGACCTGCCCGCCGACGAGGCGACGGTGCTGCACGCCTCGAACACGCTCACGCTGCGGGTTCTGCCCTGCGACGTCGTGGCGCGCATCGCCCGCACGACCGCGCCGAGGAGCTCGCGATCGAGCTCGAGCGGGCCGAGGCGCTGCAGGCCGTCGGCGCGCCCGTCGGCCCTCCCGACCCGCGCCTCGCACCGTCGGTGCACATGCGCGGCGAGCACGCGATCACGCTCTGGGAACACCTCCCCGTCCGCGACCGCACGGAGCTTCCGCCGACGGAGCTCGCGGCCGCGCTCGCGGCGCTGCACGCGGGGATGCGGGCACTGGACCTGCCCGTCGCACCGCTCGCGGACCGGGTGGGGCACGCCCTGGACCTGCTGCAGGATCCTGCGCGCACCCCGGCTCTCGCCCGCGAGGACCGGACCCTGCTGCAGGGGACGCTCGCCCGTCTCGCCGATCGCGCGGCGACCAGCGGCCCGCAGCAGATCCTGCACGGCGAGCAGCATCCCGGGAACCTGCTGGACACCCCCGCCGGGCCACGGTTCATCGACCTGGAGACCTTCTGCCGCGGGCCCGTCGAGTTCGACCTCGCCCACGCTCCCGCCGCGGCTGCCGCACACTCTCCGGGCCGCGAACCGGCGCTGCTCGAGGAGTGCCGCACCCTCTCGCTCGCGCTCGCGACGACCTGGCGCTGGGATCGGGAGGACACCTTCCCGGACGGCCGAGCGATCGGCGTGGCGTGGCTGGCCGAGGTGCGGGCGCGCGTCGAGGGGTGAGGCCGCGGGACCGCGGTCCCAGCTCGCGTATACCCTGCCCAGGTATGGTCGGGGGGTTCTCGCCGTCGTCCCGAAGGATCCTCCGATGACTGTCGCCCTGCCGCGTCGCACCCTGCTCGCCGCCCTCGCCGCGACCCCGCTGGTGCTCGCCGGCTGCTCCGCCGGCCCGTCGGCCGCGGAGGAGCTGCTGTCCGCCCACGACCTTCCCGCCGGCACGGCCCGCGAGGTGATCGACGCGCTCGAGGCGTTGCCGCTCGACGAGCGGCCCTCGGAGCTGCTCGCCTCCGTCGGCACCGACGTGCTCACCCTCTCCGACGCCGCCGGGCGGGAGGCGACCCTCGAGCTGCCCGCGGAGGAGCTGTACGTCTCGGTCGCGCCGTTCGTGTCCGGCACCCATGAGTGCTTCCTCCACAGCCTCACCACGTGCCTCGGCGAGCTGGCGGAGGAGGAGCTCGCGGTGCGGGGCGAGGACGCCTCCGGGGCGGTCCTGATCGACGAGGAGCGCACCACCGCGCCGAACGGCTTCCTGGGCCTGTGGCTGCCCCGGGACGCGGAGCTCACGCTCACCCTCGCCGGAGAGGCCGGCGAGGCCACGACGACGCTGCGCACCGACGCCGAGGCCCCCACCTGCATCACCACGATGCAGCTGGGGGCCTGAGCAAGGCAGGGCCTCAGCGCCGGACGGCGACCGCCTCGGGCCGCAGGTCCAGGCGGCGCAGCAGCTGTGCGTTCAGTGCGACCACGACGGTCGAGGCGCTCATCAGCAGCGCGCCGACGCTCATCGGCATGACGAACCCGATCGGGGCGAGCACCCCGGCGGCGAGCGGGACGGAGATCAGGTTGTACCCGGCCGCCCACCACAGGTTCTGCCGCATCTTCCGGTAGGCGGCGGTCGACAGCTCGATCACCGAGAGCACCGAGCGCGGGTCGGAGGAGGCGAGCACCACCCCGGCTGAGCCGATCGCGACGTCGGTGCCGGCGCCGATCGCGAGGCCGACGTCGGCCCGGGCGAGGGCCGGGGCGTCGTTGACGCCGTCGCCGACCATCGCGACCTTGCGGCCCTCGTCCTGCAGCGCGGCGACGCGGCTCGCCTTGTCCTCGGGGCGCACCCCGGCGAAGATCCGGTCGATGCCGAGCTCAGCGCCGACGTGCTCGGCGACGTCCCGCGCATCGCCGGTGATCATGACGACCTGGATGTTGCGGGCGTGGAGGGCGTCGATCGCCTCGCGGGACTCCTCCCGCACCGCGTCGGCGAGCTTCAGGGCGCCGACGGCCTCGCCGTCGCGCAGCACGTGCAGCACGATCGCGCCCTCCTCGCGCCAGGCCGGGGCCTCCTCGAGCTCGGCGGCGCCGGTCTCCTCGAGCAGGCGCGGACCACCGACGCGGATCTCGTGCCCGTCGACCTGCGCGCTCACGCCGAGCGCCGGGGCGGAGGCGACCTCGGAGGCGGCGGGGACGGCGACCCCGTCGGCCGCGGCCCGCTCGCGGATCGCGCCGGCGAGCGGGTGCTCGCTCTCGGACTCGGCTGCGGCGGCCAGCCCCAGGAGCGTCGGCGCGTCGAGCCCGCTGCCGGGGGTGACGGCGATCTCGGAGAGCTCGGGCTCGCCGCGGGTGAGGGTGCCGGTCTTGTCGAACAGCACGGTGTCGACGGTGCGCATGCCCTCGAGGGCGAGGCGGTCGGTGACGAGCACGCCGGCGCGAGCCGCTCGCTCGGTCGCGAGCGAGACCACCAGCGGGATCGCCAGGCCCAGGGCGTGGGGACAGGCGATGACCAGCACGGTGACGGTGCGGATGACCGCGTCGTCGGGCATGCCCAGCAGCGCCCAGACGAGCGCGGTGATGACGGCGGCGCCGAGCGCGAACCAGAACAGCCAGGCGGCGGCGCGGTCCGCGATCCGCTGGGCGCGGGAGGAGGAGGACTGCGCCTCGGAGACAAGGCGCTGGATGCCGGCGAGCGCGGTGCTCTCGCCGGTCTCGGTGACCTCGATGCGCAGGTTCGAGTCGGTCGCGACGGTGCCGGCGACCACGCGGTCCCCCGTCGTGCGCTCCACGGTCCGGGACTCGCCGGTGATCATCGACTCGTCGACGTCGGCGCGGCCCTCGACGACGGTGCCGTCGGCCGGGATGGAGGCGCCGGGGCGGACCAGCACGAGGTCGCCGGTGCGCAGGTCGGAAGGGGCGACGGTGACGATCTGGTCGCCCTCGATCCGCTCGGCCTCATCGGGCAGGAGCGCGGCGAGGGAGTCGAGCGCGGAGGAGGTCTGCGCGAGGGAGCGCATCTCGATCCAGTGCCCGAGCAGCATGATCACGATCAGCAGCGCGAGCTCCCACCAGAACTCGAGCTCGTGATGGCGCAGGCCCAGGGTCGCACCCCAGGAGGACAGGAACGCGACGGTGATGCCGAGACTGATCAGCAGCATCATCCCCGGCGCGCGGGAGCGGAGCTCGGAGAGCCCGCCGCTGAGGAACGGCTTTCCGCCCCACACGTACATGACGGTGCCGAGGATCGGTGCGATCCAGCCGAGGCCCGGCACGTGCGGGATCGTGTAGCCGATCAGGTCCGCGAACATCGGCGAGAGGCCGACGACCGGCACCGCGAGCACCAGCATGATCCAGAACATCCGACGGAACTGCGCGACATGATCACCGTGCCCGCCATGGCCGTGATGCCCGCCGTGCTCGTGCGTGCGTCGATCGCCGCCCTCGACGCCGAGAGCGACGTGGGAGTCCTGCCGTCCGTGCCCCTCGTGCTGTGTGCTCCTACCGCGACCCTATACCCCGAGGGGGTATTGGCCAAGTGTGGGGGCCCGACGTCACCCACCACTCCCCGCCGAACGCCGACCGTCAGCCTCCGAGCCGGGGAGTCGTCGAAGATATCCACGTACATCACGTACATGAAGCACATGACGTACACGGAAGTCGCCACGAGCCCCCATGCCGCCCCCCTCCCATTCATCGTCAATCATCGATATGATCGCCGCATGGCGATGCCGATGGAATCCTCTCCCCCGCTCTTCGACGTGGACGAGTCCCAGGCCGCGCTCTTCCACGCCCTGGCCGAGCCGACCCGACTCGCGCTGCTCCAGCACCTCTCCACCGGGGAGCACCGGGTGCGGGACCTGGTCGACCACCTGCACCTGGCCCAGTCGACGGTCAGCAAGCACCTGGCCTGCCTGCGGGACTGCGGGCTGATCAGCAGCCGCAGCGAGGGCCGCGCCTCCTGGTTCTCGCTCACCGATCCGGAGCGGCTGCGCTCCCTGCTCGCCCTCGCCGCCGCGATGCTGTCCGGCGCAGGCGCGGCACCGACGGTCCACGAGCACCTGCACGACCCGCGCGTCGGCGGCGGCCCGGCCGACGAAGGCGACCCGCTCGACGCGAGCGGCCCGCCCGACGACGGCATCCCGCTCGGCGAGGCCGGCCCCCGATGACCGCCTCGCACACTCACGGCCATGGTCACAGCCACGCCTCCCCGACCACCGGCCGTATCCGCCTCGCGATCGCCTTCGGGCTGACGGCCCTGATCGTCCTCGCCCAGGCGGTCGGCAGCGTGGTCACGGGCTCTCTCGCCCTGCTGACCGATACGGCGCACGCGCTCGTGGACGCCTCCGGGCTGCTGGTCGCGCTGATCGCCGCGACGATGCTGCTGCGTCCCGCGAGCCCCGCCCGCACCTGGGGCTTCGCCCGGATCGAGGTGCTCGCCGCGCTCGCCCAGGCGACGCTGCTGATCGTCGTCGGCACCTACTCCGCGATCGAGGGGCTGCGCCGCCTCGCCTCCCCGCCCGAGATCGCCTCGACGGAGCTGCTCGTCTTCGGCGCGGTCGGGCTCGCGGTGAACCTGGTGGCGATCCTCGTGCTCGCCGGCGGCAAGGACACCAGCCTGAACATGAAGGCCGCCTTCCTCGAGGTCGCCAACGATGCGCTCGGCTCCCTCGGCGTGATCGTCGCGGCGCTGGTCATCCGCTGCACCGGCTTCCAGCAGGCCGACGCGCTCGCGGGCCTGTTCATCGCGGCGCTGATCGTGCCGCGCGCGGTGCGGATCCTGCGCGACACCCTGCGGATCCTCATGGAGTACACCCCCGAGGGCGTGGACCTCGACGAGGTGCGCGAGCACCTGCTGGC
Organism: Brachybacterium sp. SW0106-09; assembly: GCF_001293905.1. Classification (NCBI taxonomy): domain Bacteria; kingdom Bacillati; phylum Actinomycetota; class Actinomycetes; order Micrococcales; family Dermabacteraceae; genus Brachybacterium; species Brachybacterium sp. SW0106-09. The sequence continues at coordinate 15,654 of NZ_BCAK01000022.1, read as the reverse complement.
CCTCGAGCACGTCCAGGACGTCCACGACCTGCACGCCTCCAACGTCGGCAGCAGCCTGCCGATCCTCTCCGCGCACGTGGTGGTGGCCGAGGAGTGCTTCGGCTCGTCGCATGCGATGGAGATCCTCGAGGAGGTCCACGAGTGCGTGCGCACCCACTTCCCCGTCGCCTTCGAGCACGCGACCATCCAGATGGAGAGCCCCGACGTGCACGCCCGCGAGGCGGCCCGCACCCTGCACGCCTGAGCCAGGCACGGTCGAGCCCGCAATTCGACGCGCAGACGACCCTTGACCGCTCGTCCCGGGTGGAGTGTCCTGGCCGCATGACGAAGCTGAGCGCACGCGCCGAGACCCTGCTCGCCCTCCATCACCAGCCTGCCCCCGTCGTGCTCCCCACCGTGTGGGACGCCTGGTCCGCCCGTGCCGCCGTCGAGGCCGGCTTCGAGGCGCTGACCATCGGCAGCCACCCTCTTGCCGACTCGCTGGGCTCCGGCGACGGCGAGCAGATGAGCCTCGACGAGGCCCTCGCCGGCATCGCCCGCATCGCCGGGGCTGTGGACGTCCCCGTCTCGGCGGACATGGAGTCCGGCTACGACACCGCCCCGGCCGAGCTCGTCGAGCGAGTGCTGGAGGCGGGCGCCGTCGGCGTCAACATCGAGGACACCGTCCACTCCGAGGACCGGCTGCGCGGAGCACAGGAGCACGCCGACTACATCGCGGGGATCCGCCGGGCGGCCGACGAGACCGGGGTGCACCTGGTGATCAACGCCCGCACCGACGTGTTCACGACCGAGGAGCAGATCCCGGACCGGCTCGCCGAGGCGATCACGCGGCTGAACCTGCTCGAGAAGGCGGGGGCGGACTCGCTGTACCCGGTGGGCGTGCCGGACACCGCGACGCTCGAGGCGCTGCTCGCCGCCGTGAGCACGCCGCTGAACGTCACCGCCCACCCGGCGAAGGGCGCGATCCCGGACGGCCTGACCCTCGCCCGACTGTCGGAGCTCGGCGTGCGCCGCGTCAGCTTCGGCCCGCTGCTGCAGGCGGCCCTGGGCGCCCACCTCGACGAGGTCACCGCGGCCTGGCGCTGAGCGGCCCTCCACGGACCGGGCGGCACTGGTCCTCCACCGCACTCCGGGAATAGGGTTTCCCACGGCGGATCCTGCTCGCGATCCTGGACCGCGCCCTCGAGCAGGGCGTGACCCTCATCAACACCGCCGACGTGTACGGCGGGAAGGACCACAAGGGGCGCTCACCGCACAGCGGGACCGCTGGGAGGCCTTCTGCGAGGACCGGGGGCTCGCCCCCTGCCAGGTCGCGCTCGCCTGGCTGCTGCACCGCCCGGGCGTGCTCGGTCCGATCATCGGCCCGCGCACCATCGAGCAGCTGGACTCCGCGATCGAGGCGGTCGACATCGCGCTGTCCGAGGACGACCTCGCGGCTCTCGACGAGATCCTCCCCGGCCCGGGTGGTCCGGCCCCGGAGGCCTACGCCTGGTGACGGCGGCTCACCCCACCAGCAGGCAGAACGGGTGGCCCTCCGGGTCGGCGAGGACGTAGAGCGGCTCGTCCGGCACCTGGGTGCGATCCATGAGCAGCGGCCTACTGGTCGGTCCCGTCTCGGCAGTCCGACGACCCTGCGGCGACCAGGGCCCTCGCGCAGATCAGACCGCAGGGGGACCCTCCGCCATCCCGCGGTCCGATCCGTCGGCCTCCGCCCCGTTCCTACGCTGGCGACCACGCTCAGGGATCTGGGCGCGCATCGACCACCAGGAGGGCATCCCATGACCGCCACCTACGCACCCGCCGTCCACCACGGCACCGGCAAGGGCACCGCGAGCCTGCTGCTCGGGATCTGCTCGCTGCTGGCGGGATGGACGCTGATCGCTCCGGTCCTCGGGCTGGTCCTCGGGTTCATGTCCCGCGGGGACGAGCCCTTCGCCCGCGGCCGCGCCGGCTGGGGGATCCTCCTGAACCTGCTGGCCATGCTGGGCTGGATCCTCGCAGGCCTGCTGCTCCTCGCCACCTGAGTTGGACCTCTCTCGAGGCTGGAAGCCGATTCTGAAGGTATTGCCCCTGGTGAAGGCGTTGACGGTCCGAGTGGATGACACACTAACGGCGTGGTGCTTCTGCGGAAGGTGAAGACGGCGTCGGGGGCGACGGCCGTGCAGATCGCCGAGCGGAAGAACCGTCGGGACGTGGTCCTCGAGCACCTCGGCTCCGCACATACCGAGGCGGAGCTCGCTGCGTTGATGAGCGCCGGCCGGGACAAGATCAATGCGGGCCAAGAGGTTTTTGACCTGGGACTTTCGCAGGATCCGCAGTCAGCGGTGGTCCACTCGAAACGCTCCCGCCAGCTGCTGGAGACGCTCCGGTCAGCGTGGACGGACCTGGGTTTCGGCGTGATCGCGGATGAGGCGTTCTTCCAGCTCGTCGCTGCTCGACTGATCGAGCCGACCTCGATGAGCGACTGCGCTCGCGTGCTCGACGACATCGGCATGGATCCCGTGCACCGCTCGACAATGAAGCGCTGTCTGGCACGGATCTTGGAGCGCGAGTATTGCGACCAGGTCGCCACGAAGTGCTTCGAGCACGCCGCTACCAGCGGTGATATCTCTTTGGTGCTCTATGACGTCACCACGCTCTACTTCGAGGCGGAGCACGAGGACGAACTGCGGAAGGTCGGCTATTCGAAAGAACGCCGAGTGGATCCGCAGATCGTGGTCGGGCTGCTGGTCGACCGCAGCGGCTTCCCGCTGGAGATCGGCTGCTTCGAGGGGAACCATGCCGAGACCCGCACGATCGTGCCGATCATCAAGCAGTTCCAGGCCCGCCACAACCTCGCCGACATGGTCGTCGTCGCCGATGCCGGGATGCTCTCCACGACCAACCTGACCGCGCTGGACGAGGCTGGACTGAAGTTCATCGTCGGCTCACGACAGGTCAAAGCCCCTGGCGACCTGGCGAATCACTTCCACTGGCACGGGGACGCATTCCAGGACGGGCAGTTGATCGACACGATCACGCCCCGCCACGGCAACACGAAGACCGAGACGAAGCAGCGACGGAAAGAGCCGGTCTGGGGCCCGCAGGAGCATCCCGGGCATTGGCGCGCCGTCTGGGCGTTCTCGAAGAAGCGCGCCACCCGGGACGGGCACACGCTGACCGCGCAGGAGAACCGCGCCCGCGCGGTCATCGACGGGGAGGCGGCAGTGAAGTCGACCAGGTTCGTGAAGACCACCGCCGCGGGCCGCACCCTCGACGAAGCGTCCCTCGCACGAGCCCGTGGATTGGTCGGCTTGAAAGGCTACGTCACCAACATCCCCGCCAGCGTGATGCCGGCGGCGGAGGTCATCTCGAGCTATCACGACCTCTGGCACGTCGAGCAATCATTCCGGATGAGCAAGACAGATCTGCAGGCCAGGCCCATGTTCCACCGGCAACGCGACGCGATCGAAGCCCACCTCACAATCGTGTTCACCGCACTGGCTATCGCGCGATTCATGCAGAACAAGACCGGGTTCAGCATCCGCAAGATCATCCGCACGCTACGACCCTTGCAAGACGTCACCATCAGCGTCGCGGGCCAGCAGATCACCGCGACGCCCGAGCTCACCGACGATGCCCGACACGTACTTGATGCACTGACACACTAAAGAGGTCCAACTCAGGTCGCAGGCCTGCTGCTCCTCGCCACCAGCGCCGGATGGATCGTCTCGGAGGTCGACCTCGGCGGGCTGTTCGGGGGCTGAGGCGAGGAGGGTCGTGCGTCGGCAGCGGTGAGAGCGCCGGCGACACCGCCGACCCTCAGCGCATGTCGGCGACGCTCCCCAGCTGCTCCTCCGCCGTCGGCCGACGGGACGCGGTGGCGGGGCTGAGCACCGCCGCGAGGAGCGCGACCGCGAGGGGGACGACGAGCGCGCCGCGCAGCCCGATCTCCTCGCCGAGGAACCCGAGCGTCGGCGGGCCGACGAGAAAGGCGAGATAGCCGATCACCGAGGCGAGGGCGACGCGCGCGGCGGAGTCCGGGCCGGAGCCCCCGGCGGCGGAGAGCGCGAGCGGGAAGCCGAGGGAGGCGCCGAGGCCCCACAGGACGACCGCCGCGACGGCCACGGCCTGGCTGTCCACATAGGCGATGAGCGCGAGGCCGGTCGCGGCGAACAGAGCGCTGACCAGCAGCACGCGGGAGCGGCCGACGCGCTCCACGATCGGCCCGCCGGAGAAGCGGCCGATCGTCATCGAGGCCGCGAAGAGCGCGAAAACGAGCGAGCCCATGGTCGCGCCGAAGCCGTGCCCGTCGACCATGATCAGCGGGAGCCAGTCATTGGCGGTGCCCTCGGCGAGCGCCATCGCGAGCACGACCCCGCCGATGCACACGAGCCTCGTGTCCTTCCATATCGCCGGTCGCGGCGTCGCCGCCTGCGCGGCGTGCTCGGCGGCGGTGACCCTCCCGGTCCCGGTGGGGATCGCACGCATCGCCCACAGCAGCAGCCCCGCGGCGACGGCGGCCGTCGCCACCAGATGGGGCACCACCGGGAAGCCCGCGCCGTTGGCGACGATGCCGAGCACCGCGCCGATCACCGTGCCGAGGCTGAAGCAGCCGTGCAGGGACGGGAGGAAGGAGCGCCCGCCGAGCCTCTCGACGTCGGCGCCCTCGACGTTCATGGCGACCTCGCCGCCGCCCATCCCTCCGCCGAACAGCGCGAGGCCGAAAGCGGTGAGGAGCGTCTGTCCCGTCGAGGCGCCGAGCGCGATGGCCGGCAGCGCGACGACCACCAGCGACGAGCCCGCGAGCACCACGGGCCGCGTGCCGAGCCGCATCACGAGCGGACCGGAGGAGAGGATCCCCAGCATCGACCCGATCGAGAGGCCGAAGAGCACCAGCCCCATCTGCGCGGTGGAGGCGTCCAGCAGGTCACGCACCGCGGGGGTGCGGGTGACCCACGCGGCCATGCTCAGTCCCGGCAGCAGGAACAGGGCGTAGAGCGCGAAGCGGCGCCGGCGCAGGGAGATGCCGGGCGCGGGAGCCGCGGGCGAGGAAGTCACCCGGACGAGCGTACGCAGGAGTCGGCCGGTCGGCACGCACCGTCCGGCAGCGGTCCTGGCCATCGACGGGGCGGGCGCCCTGCGCCGCGCGGTCATGGGCGACATGATCGCCGCCCTCGCCGTGGAGAACGGCTGGTCCGGCGTGGTGATCAACGGTGCCGTGCACGATGTCGCCGTGCCGCGCACGCTGCCGCTCGGGGTCAAGGCCCCGGGCGAGAATCCCCGGACGCCCACGAAGAGCTCCCAGGAGTCGGTCGACGCGCCCGTGGAGTTCGGGGGCGTGAACCTCCGGCCAGCGGCCCGCCTCGTCGCCGACGCGGACGGGGTGCTCGTGGAGCGCTGAGCTCCCCAGGCGTTCGTTCGGCGGTCCGATGGCCGACGTCGAGAGGGCTTCGGACTGCACGGCATGCGCCAGCGGCTCGAGTCGCAAGGAACCGCCTCGTGACCGACGCGGCGCCCGGGCGCGGCACCGCGCTGGGCACGACGCTCCGCGGGCAAAATGCTGCGTGCATGGGGCCTTCCCACCATCCCAGTCTGGCGACGAGCCGTCCGAAAGCGCCCGAGCCGGCCCCCTTTCCGCGATAGTGCACCATTGAGGTGGTCGGGCGGCTGCGGTGAACAGATGCGCCCAAGAACATCTGCCGCGGACCCTATCGGCAACCGCAGGGGCCGCCTCTTCGGAGTGTCGTGTTGGGGTATACCCCAACGGAATAAATTTGGCCGGATGGCCCACACGGCCCGCCGCGTTGAGGTCTCACCGATACTGGGAGCATGGAGCCATGCCGACTCAACGTGATGGGCGCGAGCGGAGCAGGTGCCACTACCTTGGGGCGCGCGATCGCGACGGTGTGGTCCGTACCCCACGCCGACAGCGACGACTACTTCTGGATGCCGACCGAGCCTGCGTTCACCACGCCGCGGGCTGTCCCCGAGCGGGTCAACCTCATGAGCCAGATCTTTGCGCCCCGTACGGCGTGGGTTCTCTCAGGTGCGATGACGAGCTGGGGAGAGTCGATCGTCTCCCTCTGTGACGCGACGATCTTCCTGACCATCGATCCACAGGAGCGCATGCGGAGGCTAGAGGCACGCGAGCGACTGCGCCGCCGCGTGGAGGGTTTGGAGGAGGACGCTTCGCGGGAGTTCCTGAAGTGGGCTGCGGGCTATGACGACCCCTCGTCTCCGAGCCGAAGCCTTCGATCCCAGGAGGCTTGGCTTGAACGCCGTCCGACGCCGGTTCTCCGGCTCGACTCCTCGCAGCCGGTCGAGGAGCTGTGCCGTCGAGTCCTCGACTGGGACCCAGGCCGCTCAACCAGCCGGTGAACCTCATGGCTTCGACCTCGTCGGAAGTATCGGGATAAGGAGCGGGCAGCTTCGCTACACCTACCCGCCGCCCTGAGGTCGCAGCAGGCCAGCGCTAGAGCCGACCGTTCATGGTGCGGACCCTCGTAGGTCAGCTCGGCCGGTCTAGGTGCCTCCGCACGGCATCACGCGCGTGGTCGGGTACGAGGTTGATGTGGTCGAGCTCTGCTATCGGCACCCATCGGGGCATATACGAGTTGCATTCGCTGGATCGAGCGGCTTCTGGTCCGCCAAGCGAAGGTGCCTGGTGGGGCGCCGTGACCCGGAAGTAGACAGCGGATTCAGCAAGTACCTGAGGGGTCAGTTCGGTGGCGACCTGCCCGTGCAGGCCGGTCTCCTCCTGAAGCTCTCTCACGCACGCCTCGCCAGCAGTCTCCCCGGCCTCGATGCCGCCTCCCGGAAGGACGTAGTACTCACGGCCATTCTTCCGACGGGCGATCACCAGTAACTCTCCACGTTCAATCACCACGGCGACACTGCGGATTCGCATGGGGCTCCTGCCGGTTGGGGGATTGGACCAGTCGACGGCAGATCAGCCCAGATGGAACGCTGATGGAACAGTCTCGTTGGTACGCTCGCGCGATGCGAAGAGCGGCCGTCCAGCTCCCCACCGCCTTGGTGGCTCGATACAGAGCCGTGGACCGGGAGGTCGTCGGTTCGGCGCTGGTCGATACTCCTGCGCACCTCGACCGCCTCGCATCTGACATCGGTCAGCGGGGAATCCTCGTGCCGCTCGATCTCGGGTTTAATCAGGTCTTTGCCACCCTCGACGGGAACCACCGAATCGCGGTGGCTCTGCGGCTTGGCCTGGATCACGTACCCGTGGCGCTCCATCAGCTGCCTGAGCATCCACGACCTGGCCACGCAAAGCCGATGGCCGACGCGGATCATCGAGTGCTCATCGGCGGATGGGAGGCCGCGCAGCGCTGACCCATCAGCGAACGTTTATGGTCCACTCTTCTGCGGGGGAAAGTCCTCCGCGCTGCAGCTGGCCCAGGATCCTCTGTTGTGGTCAAGGGCGATGACCGCGGCGTGGTTGTAGTCCTCGAAGCGGTCGAATGCAGGGTCTGTGCTGAGGTTCCAGTTGACCCCGTACCCCTCGGAGAGAACCAGGTGGCCAACGTCGGTGCCGTCCACGGTCTCGACGTAGCGCAGGAGCCGGCCATGCTGGTCCTTGTCCTCCGCGTGGCTGTCATGCACCAGGTAGACGGGTGTGCCGGCGGGCAGCAGGTCGGCGACGAACGCGGTCACTTCATCCGCGCCGCACTCGGGCTCCTCGCCCTGCTGTCCAACCAATGGGGCGTAGATGCCGATCAACCGCACCCGCGACACGCTGCCGCGCCCGTCGCTCACTTCGATGGTCTCGGCGTCGATCACGCCGTCCACTGTGCGCAGCTCACGGTTCGGAGGAATGATCAGCTCGCGGAGCCAGCGGAAGTCGCGCGGGCGGTCCAGGTCGCCGCCGCGACCCAAGTACCTCGCGTGATGGCCCAAGTAGTCGAGGACGCTGGGGTCTCGCGCGATGGTGACGGCGCCCGCGGTGACCGCGCCAGCGGTCAGAGCGAGGATGATGTCGCGGCGGGTGAAGGTGCTCATGATCGGGCCCCTCAGAGAATCGGGAGAGAGCCGCGAGGTGCTCGCGGTCCCAGCGTCTACGACCAGAGTGCCACTTCTCGAGCTAGCCGCGCGAGCCGGGAGACTGAGCGAAGATCCCTGTCAGCCTCGGTGTCGACGGGTGTGCACCAAACTGGGGCGCCCCACCAGGACAGTTACTCAGCAGTCGCTTACGGTTGCCAGTAGGGCCCGTTTCCGCATTTTTGCGACACATCTGTTGCACGGGGTATACCCCAGAAGTACAGTCCGAGCCCCGTCTCTGACCATGCGCCTACAAGCGGAGGAGGGCGAACGTCGGGCGGCTGGTATGCCACGATTCTGCAGTGAACGATGAACGCCTTCTGACGATCAGCACGTTCTCTCGAGCGGTCGGGATCCCCGGAAGCGCGTTGCGTTTCTACGCTTCCGAGGGCGTTCTCGTTCCTGCCGAAGTCGACTCCTTCACCGGGTACCGCTACTACGCACCGTCCCAGATCGAGGCTGGGGTCCTCGTTCGAAGGATGCGAGCCACAGGCGTTCCGGTTCCGATGATGAGGGACATCCTGGAGGCATCAGCGCCCGAGGCGACCCAACTGATCGACAGAGTCATCGCGACCCACAGCGCTCAGACTCGTCAGCGAGAGCTGGACCTGGTCGCCCTTCGCGAGAGCATCCATGGCGCAGCGCAGGCTCCCCAGGCTGCGCGAGCTGTACTACCGGGCACCGTGCTCGCCTCCGCTATCGGCCAGGTCATCGCGGCGACCTCCGATGCCACAGAAGACGTCTCCGGTCTCGTGTGGGCTTTCCAGGACGGCCAACTCGAGCTCATTGCCACCGATCGGTACTGGCTGGCCTACCGGGAACTTCGTCTGAGCGAGAGCGACGGCGAGGCACGAGTGATGACGACACCGGATGCAGCAGCAGCTGCAGCGTCGGCATGCGCGCAGCGAGCAGAGGTCGCCATCGAGATCGTCGGAAGCCAACTACGCCTCCTCGACCACTACGGGAAGGTGTTGATGGAAGCGGACTCGATCGAGCGCGCTGTTCCCGATCTCAGCCTGCTCATCTCGACACAGCCTCCCATCCGCGCGATCGCCGGGTTCGCCTCACCGATGCTCGAAGACTTCCTTCGCGGACCTGCAGCCGACGGCCACGTACAGATCGATGCCCACCACGCAGAGATCGTCAGCGAAGACGGCCAGCGCCTTGAAGGCTGGATCACCGTGGCTTCCGACGGCGCCTCGGCCCCCACGATCCAAATGCAGTCAGCGCTCCTCGCGTCGGCCGTCTCGATCTGCCAGGGCCCCGAAACCCTTCTCGGTCTCGTCGACGACACCACGCCCGTCCGCGTCCAGTCGCCACTTCAGGACGCCATGACCTGCCTCGTGATGCCGATGCGGCCTTGACCTTCAAGTAGCTCGAAACCCCACGGTGGCGGGCATGTCGACTCCCTCCCCCACATCCCGCCGACTCCCAGCACAGTTCCACCTCTGGTGGGTCGTCTCGACCATCTCCGCGGCTGGCGATTCCATGCTCGCCTTCGCGCTGATCTGGACCGCGACCAGCCACGGCCCAGCAGCTGTCGCGATCGTCAGCACCCTCGCGGTCGTGCCTCGCATCCTGCTCATGCTCTTCGGCGGAGCGCTCGGTGACAGGCACGGCCCACGCCGCCTCCTCATCGCCACGACTGCCATCCAGTTCGCGGCCCTGGCAGTGCTCGCAGGGCTGTCAATCACCTCCTCCGGCGTGGCGTTCCTGGCAGTCGCCGCCGGAGCGACTGCCGTCATCTCGGCCTTCCAGCAACCCGCCGCGGTTGTCCTGCCGCGTCTCCTGATCACCCATGAGGACCAGTTCGCGCGGGCTCTGGCCCGCATCTCCGGCAGCCTCCACGCTGCTCGAATCCTCGGGGTTGGCGTCGGCGGACTCGCGATCACGGCACTTCCCCTGATGGCGATCTTCGGTGCGAACGCGGCCGTCGTCGGGCTGTCTCTCGTGGTGCTCTGCTCGATCCACCCCCGGTCGGACCGCAGCAAGGCATCCGCAACCTCCAGCGGTACAGGGATCTGGCGTGCGCTGGCCACAGGAATCGCGTCTGCTCACGAGCTGCGCATCTGGCCCCTCCTGGTGGCTGTGGCACTGGTGTGCGCAGCGGTGCTTCCCACGGTCGCGGTCATCATGCCGAGCATGGCGCGCTCCCACGGCTGGAGCGCTACCCAAGCAAGCCTCCTCGAAGCTGGATGGGCCACGGGCACCCTCGTCGTGACATTGCTGATCTCTTACACCGGGACCATCTCTAAGCAGGCACTCCCCATGATCGGAGGGCCTCTGATGATCTGTGCTGCTCTGGCAGCGCTGGCCCTCCCGGTCTCAGCGCCGGTCGCCATCGCACTGTCAGTCCTCACGGGAGTGGGGACAGCTGCTTTCACTACCCACATCGCGCCCACCCTTCTCCGGCTCGCACCCCCAGGTCAGCTGACCAGGTTCCAGTCACTTATGGCCATCGTCCAGCTAGCTCCACCAGCACTGCTGAACATCCCCCTCGCGGGACTGTCAGGCACAGGACGCAGCTCTACCGCCCTGATCGTCACCGCCGCCATGGCAGGGGCTGCAGCCCTTGCCGCAGCCCACGGGCTACGCCAACGAAACACCCTCGCAACCACCGAAACACGAACCACAGCCTCGGTCTGAGAACCTGAACGCCGATACCCGGGGGCGGACGCCTCGCTTGCGCATTGCCGAGACATGCTCCCTGCCCCCCGCTTAATTCCTGTTGCGGGCGCCCCGCACGTGAGCCAAGGTCGACCGTATGGAAACGATCGCGATGAGGGGCGCCGAAGGCTTTGGCCTCGGTCGCGTCGAGGCCACCTCCCGTGTTGTGGGCGGGTTGTCCAACGACATGTGGCACGTGACGACCGCCGAAGGTGAGTACGCCGTGAAAGTCATGCGCGCCCATGCAGAGACCGCTGGCTTCCGAGCGAACGTCGAGGCCGCCTTCCAGATCGAGATCAACGCGTTCCGAACAGGCGTACCTTGCCCTGAACCCAAGGCAACCCCCGAAGGCCGCGCGCTCCTTCGCGTGGACGGCCATTGGCTGCGAGCCCACCGATGGCACGAAGGCACGGTCCCGGACCCCGCAGAGAACCTCTCGGCCGCCGGCCTTCTTCTCGCGCAAATTCATCGGGCAGGGCACGTGGTCCAGCGGCCCCTCGAGGACGAGCTCATGGGGATCAGGAGGTGGACTGCTCTGGCCAGGCTCACAGGGCTTCCAGGTCACGTGTCCGATCAGCTGCGTCGGGCCGCGCCCGATCTTGCCCGTCTCGAATCGAAGACGCTCACCAGCAAAGATCTGCTCACCGGGTTCGTCGCCTCTCATGGCGACCTCGACCCCAAGAACACTCTTCTCGCTGGCGAGAGGCTACTGGCCGTGGACTGGGACGCAGCCGGCCCGCGCTCTTTCGCGCGCGAGGCCGTCTCCCTCAGCCTGGACTGGAGCGATGACGTCACCGGCTTCCGCCGCACGCTCGCCGCCTACGCCGAATCCTCCGGCGAAACGATCCCCGCCGAGCCCTGGGTCTTCGGCGGCTGGGTTGAAGCGCTGAGCGGCTGGCTCGTCTACAACGCGGAGCAGCGAGCCCACACGCACCTCGGGCTCCAGGAAGTCTCCACTACCTGCACCCGACTCCTAGCCTTGCACCAAGCGCTCGACGAGTACGTGTCTGCCGTTGAGACGAACTGACCACAAGGAGCGACTGCTCAGCCAACTGGAACACCCCAAAATGGCACCCCCTTCGTGATCGCCGCCGGACTCGGCACCAAAGCGCTAGTCACCTCCCGCGAGGCCGGGACTGCTGCACGAGTTGGTGACACCTCAACTGGACACATCTGCCACGCTGAACACCACCCTGTGTGACAGCTACGGCACCGTACGCTCCCCCGTCCCACAGGGTCCGAATCGGCAGTTTCGTGACACATCTGCGCCGTCGGGTATACCTCATCGGGACGGATCGCTTGCGCCGACATCCGGGGGCTGTTCCAGCGCAGTGTGCTGCAGGAACAGCCGTCCCCAACCTGCGAGATGCTCTGTCAGTTCTTGCGGTTCGTGGACGACGAAGGGGGCTCCAATGGCGCCTAGTGCGAACGCTATCCACTGCATTGAGTCGACTCCCCGGACGAGTTGCCCCGATACGGAGCAGCTTGCTGCGTCGATCTCTATCACCTCAAGGTAGCCCGACAGCTCGGCTTGAACCCTCTCGGTCGGGGCATGGATCGTGATCCGGACCTGGGGGCCGGTTGCGCTACTCCTCTGCTGCTGGCGCACGTACAGGGCGGGGTCATCGAAGGGCAGTGTCCGGCGACCATAGGGACGTCCGGTGCGTTGGAGATTTCGCATGCGGTCGATACGGAACGTGCGCCAGTCGGCCCGGTTCAGGTCGTACGCGATCAGGTACATCCGTTGCGTGTCATTGACGATGCGGTACGGCTCGACGCGGCGCTCGCTGTGCTCACCGCTGGCGGCGCGGTATTCGAACTGGACGCTCTCGTTATCGCGGCATGCGAGGGAGAGAGTGGTCAGGTCCGCGATGTCGGTGATCACGCTGCTCTGCGTGATGGTGGTCGTCGCCGTCATCGACTCCAAGCTATTGATGCGGTTGCGAATCTTGGCGGGTAGTACCTGCACAATCTTGGCCATGGCGCTGAGCGCTGCGTCTCCATGAGTCGCCGCTCCACCAGCGGCGACATGCATGAGGCCCACGACGACAGCCGCAGCCTCTTCCTGTGAGAGCACCAGCGGAGGAAGGGATGCACCCGCCGTGAGCTGGTACCCCCCGCCGGTCCCCCGTGTAGACACGATGGGGTACCCCAGCTCCTGAAGCCCTTCGATATCCCGGCGGAGTGTGCGCGCACTGACCCCGAGCCTGTGTGCGAGATCCGTAGCCGGCCACTGTCGACGGCTCTGCAGAAGACCCAGCAGTTCGAGGATCCGGGTGCTCGTGGCCATGATTAATACGGTACGCGGATTTGCGGCCATATAGCGGCCACAAGTACATAGAGCATGGGGGTCATCCATCGAGAGGGGATGACGTGATCACCACCCACCAGCTCACCCGAAGCTTCCCAGGACCAAAAGGGGACGCGGTCCATGCCGTGCGCGGCATCGACCTGCACGTGAACGCCGGAGAGACCATAGCGGTGCTGGGGCCGAACGGGGCGGGCAAGAGCACCCTCATGCGAATGCTTTCCACCCTGCTCCCCCCGACCAGCGGTTACGCGGAGGTCGCCGGCTTCGACGTGACAAAGCAGCCGGATGCCGTTCGACGATTGATCGGCTTTGTCGGGCAGGGAAATGGGGCGAGCCACAGCCAGCGAGTTTTCGACGAGGTCGTCACCCAAGCTCGCATCTTCGGTCTTCACCGCGCGGCAGCGCATCACCGCGCTATGGAAGTCCTGAGCATGCTCGGACTTGAGGGGCTGACATCGAGGAAGACGGTGGCGATGTCCGGTGGGCAGCGCCGGAGGTTGGATCTCGCGATGGGTCTCGTCCATGATCCGCAGCTACTGTTCCTCGACGAACCGACCACTGGGCTTGACCCCCAGAACCGGGTGCGGCTGTGGGACCACCTGACCCAGGTGCGTCAGCGCACCAATATGACTGTCCTTATCACCACCCACTATCTCGATGAAGCCGACCGGATGGCCGACCGCGTGGTGGTGGTCGACCATGGCGAGATCATCGCTGATGGCACCCCGGAGCGTCTCAAACAGGAGCACGTCGGCGACAGCGTGACACTGACCCTCGCGGAAGCCGGTGACGCCGTCAGGTTCGCGAATACATCGAAAGCTCTTCGCGGCGTGAAAAGCGTGTCCCTGGACGGGGCCTCGATCACGCTCACTGTGTCCGATGGACGAGCTGCGCTGCCTGCGCTCATCACCGAAGCCGTGCGGCAGCAGGCGACAGTGACAGCGGCCGAGGCGCATATCCCGACTCTCGATGACGTGTTCCTGGCTCTCACGGGCCGCAGTCTGCGCGACCAGGGCGATTCGAACGACCAATCCACTTCCCCTCAGCTCGCGCCTCAGGAGGCCCTGCGATGACGACTGCAACCCCTTTACGGCCCCGCAGCATCGCCCGCGACACGCTGCTGGTAATGGCGAGAGAGCTCAGGCCCGTCCTCGGAGATCCGTTCTCCGTGGTCTTCGGCCTCATCCAGCCTCTGTTCTTCATCGCCCTGTTCGGGCCGCTCGTGACCGGTGATGCCCCAACGATGGATGGAGGCTCTGCGTGGGCATGGTTTGTGCCTGGGATTCTTGTCATGACCAGCCTGTTCGGCACTGCCACCACGGGGTCGAACCTTCTGATGGACCTCACCACAGGTGCGCACGAGCGGATGCTCGTCACGCCTCTGTCTCGCTCGTCGTTGTTCGTGGGACGAACCCTGAAGGAGTTTGTACCGCTGGTCGCTCAGGCGCTGGTCATCATCGTGGTGATGTTGCCCTTCGGGTTCCGCCCGGACCCGCTCGGGGCTCTGATCGGGCTGGCGCTGCTAGGGGTCCTCGGTATCGGCATTGGTTCCATGAGCTACGCGCTAGCGATCGCTGTTCGCCACAAGGAGTGGATGTTCTGGCTGGTCCACCAGACCATCCTGTTCCCTCTGATGATCCTCTCGGGCATGCTTCTGCCGCTCGACGACGGTCCCGCCTGGATGCGCATTGCATCGCAGATCAACCCTCTCAGCCACGTCGTCGCAGCCGAGCGTTCTCTCTTCGCCGGGGATATCGCCACGCCATTTGTCGGCTGGGGATTCCTCGCCGCACTCATCACCGCCGTCCTAGGCCTCGTCATCGGACTTCGCGCATTGCGCACCTCCACTCGATAGACGCGGCTCGCGCCACCGCCTGCACTACCCCGCCCGCAAGGCGGGCATTCGCCTGCCACCTCAAGAAAGCGACAGATAATGATCATCCTTGTCACCGGAGCGACCGGCCAGATCGGCCGCCTCATCGTCGATCAGCTCCTCGAGGCCGGCCACACGGTCCGCGCTCTCACACGCAATCCCGACCGTGCCGCCCTTCCCGGCAGCGTCGACGTGCGACAGGGCGACCTGACCGACGTCGCGAGCCTCAAGGACGCCTTCGAAGGGGTGGAAGCACTCCACCTCATCACCTTCGCCGGAGATGACAGTGCCGACCTCACCAACGGTGCAGAGATCATCTCGCTGGCCGAGAGAGCCGGCATCCAGCACATCAGCGTCCTCAGCGGCTGGAGCCCCACCAGTATCGAGGCCGCGTTGGAGAGCAGCAGCATCGCATCGGCCATCCTTCAACCCGTCGATTTCATGGGCAACGCGAAAGACTGGATCGAAGAAATCCGCGACAGCGGGACCGTGTCCACTCTGGCGAACTACCCCACCGTCGCCGTGCATGAGGCCGACATCGCGGCGGTCGCCGTATGCGTCCTCACCCAAAACGGGCACGGGGGTCAGGAGTACCGGCTCACCGGACCCGATCCCCTGACCCCCGCTGAGCGCACAGCGATCATCGGCTCGGCAATCAGCCGCGATCTGAAGCATGTCCAACTGACCGAGGAGGAAGAGCGCGAGCGACTGGCTGCGCACGGCATGGGTGACGGGGCCTGACCCTTGTTCGTGGACACGCTGATTCCAG
>NZ_BCAK01000021.1:0-49177 GCF_001293905.1 Brachybacterium sp. SW0106-09 | reverse complement strand
GAGACCACCGCCTCCGAGACCACCGCCTCCGAGACCACCGGCTCCGAGGCCACCGGCTCCGCCGAGGCGGAGGACACGGAGGCCGAGGACCAGCTGAAGGCGGAGAGCTCCGTGGTGCTGCGTGCCAAGGGGCTCGACGACGGGCCGAACGAGCGCCAGCTGCGCTACAGCTCCGCCGAGGGCAGCGACGTCCAGGATTCCGGCACGCTCACCCGCGCTCAGCGCCGTCGCCGTGCGCGCGGCGAGGACGGGACCGCTGCGAACACCGTCTCGGACAAGCCCGAGGGCGCTCCGCAGGGCGACGGCCTGAACCGGGCGCAGCGCCGCTCGGGCCGCCGCCGCAAGGGCTGATCGCGCCGACGTCGTACGGAAGAGCCCCGGGCCACGCGGCCCGGGGCTCTTCTCCTCCGATCTCGGGTCTCAGCCGATCTCGAGGACGGTCACCCTCCATCCGGAGTGCCGCAGCTCCCAGCGCATGGCGAGGAAGCGGGCACGGTCCGGCTCGCGCAGCACGCAGCTGGCCTCGACCGTGCGCTCGTTGACCACGCAGGTGCGCACGCCCGTGACCTGCAGCTGCCGGGGCGGGGCGTATCCCGTCGAGGCCCGCAGGCGGCGGGTCAGCGCCGCCCGACGCGACAGGACCTGAGCGATCTCGGGCGTGACCAGCCGCGACAGCGCGTTCGTCGGCCGCATGTCCCGGATGATCTCGACGGCCCGGCGCGCCACCGGTGCGACCATCTGCTCCACGATCAGAGGATCCTCGGGTGCCCGGGAGGCGGGGCGGAGGGCGGCGTCGGCGGGGCGCTGATCGGTGGTGCTCATGACCGGGCCTCCTCGTCGAGGGTGGCCGGCACGGTGAGCACCTGGCCGGGGACCAGCAGGTCGGGATCCCCGCCGATCACGTCACGGTTCTGCTCGTGCAGCAGGGGCCAGGCCTCCGCCAGCAGCGCGGGATCCTCCGGTCCGGGGCCGAGCACGTCGTCCGTCAGCGACCACAGCGTGTCGCCCTTCTGGACGACCACGGTCCTCGGCGGCGGTGCGTCCGCGTCGCCCCCTGCATCGCCCGCGGCCTCGTCCGTGCCCGTGCCTGTGCCCGCGGCCTCGTCGTCGCCGGCGGACGGCTGGGCGCTCCCGGTCTCCGACGGGGTCGAGCCCGCGGCGGGCGGCTCGTCGGGGGAGTCCTGCGCCGGGTCCACCGGGGTGTCCGATGCCTCCGAGCCGTCCGGGGAACCTGCCCCGTCGGGGGCCTCGGAGCTGTCCGGGGACGCCTCGTCGGCAGGGCTCTCGGAGCGCGGTGACTCCTGCGCCCGCTCCGGCGCTTCGGTCCCCTCGGCTCCCGTCTCCTGCGGCGTGCCCTCGTCGGAGGGCTGCCCGGGCGCGGTCGTCGGCGACTCGTCGCCCTCCCCGTCGGGGGCGGGGCTCGTCGCCGGCTCCTCGGCGGCGGGCGCAGGTTCCTCACCCCAGCCGAGGGAGGGGAGGGGCTCCCCGGCGCCGGCCTCCTGGGGCGCCTCGGGCTCCGGCGTCGCCGGCTCGTCACCGGGGAGCTCCTGCGAGGTCTGGGACGAGGCCGGGGCGCTCTCCTCGAGCTGGAGCTGCTCGCTGGCCAGCGCCGGACCGAGCACCAGCCCGGTGGCGGCGGTGGCGACCGCGGCGCCCATGCTCACGCGACGGGCGAGGCGTGGGGCCAGCACCCGCAGGGCCGGCAGCAGCATCCGACCCGTCCGCCCCGCGGGGCCGGCCAGGAGGATCGCGGCGGCGAGCCCCCAGATCAGCGCGAGGTACAGGCACAGCAGCGCCCCCGCGCCGGCCAGCCCCACGAGGACCCAGCCGATCAGCTGCTCCTCGCCGCGCGCGCTGCCCGCAGTGCGCCCGAGCATCCTCGCCGCCTGGGTCATCGCGACCGCACCTCCGGCGGCGGCGACGGCGGCCAGCGTCGAGGCCCCCGCTCCCTGTGCTTCCTGCTCCCGTCCCCGGTCCCCCATGGCCTTCCCCTCGCCTCATGCTCCGCGGCGTCGGGCCTCCCGACCGCCGTTCATCCCGATGGTGTCGTTTGATGCAGTTTGGTGCGACTGGATCGCATATGAGGAAAGATAGCCCGGTGTGATGCAGGCCGCAACTGCTCGAGGTGGCGATGTTGATCCGGGGCGGCTGTGGAGGGGAGGTCGCCCCTCCCGGAGGACGCGCCCCGGTCCCGGTGGGACGATCCCGGTCCCGGCGGGCTGGTCCGCGTCCCGCCCGGACGCGTCCTCGTCCCCGATGTGCCGTCCGGGCCCGGCCGTCGCCCGGCGCGCCCTACAGTGGGCCCATGCGCTTCGAGAGGATCTTCGAGGACCTCGAGGGACGGTTAGAGCACCACGAGCAGGAGGAGCTGCGGGCCGTCTCCGAGGACCTCGCGCGTGCCGAGCGCGCCCAGCTGACCCTGGCCGACCGGCTCCGCGGTGCGGGCCGGCGCGAGCTCACCCTGCACGTCGGATCGGGGCTGCGCCTGGCGGGGGCCGTGGAGGAGGTCGGCGCCGAGTGGGTCTCGCTGCGCGAGACCCGCACCGCTCAGCGCGCCGTCGTGCCGCTCGGCGCGATAGGCATCGTGGAGGGCCTCTCCTCGCGGGCCCGGCCGGCGCAGGAGTCGCTGCGCTCGCCGCTGGGGCTGGGGTCGGTGCTGCGCGAGATCGCACGGGACCGCAGCGTCGTGCGCCTGGAGACGACCGCGGGCACCGTGCTCGGCAGGATCGCCGGTGTCGGCGCGGATGCGCTGGACGTGCTGTCGCTGCCGACGGGGGAGTCCAGCAGCGTGCCCGGCTCCGCCCGGCTCACGGTGACCATGTCGTCCCTGCTCGCGGTGCTGCCGCGCTGAGGGGACCCGGTGCGGCGCCGGCCCGGGCGGACGGGGGCGGCACGGGGTAGCCCTGGCGGCCAGGGAACGTCCTGATCTGGCTCAGGAGCGGTCGTCGACGGTCGCCCGGACGGTCAGGGGTGGCCCTCGGACGCGTCGCGCTCGAGTGCGCGCTCCTCCTCGAGCAGCGCTTCCGTGCGCCGGTAGCTCCGCTCGATGTAGGACTCGAGCTCTGTGACCTCGACCCGCCACTGGCCTCGGCCGCCCACCTTGATCGCGCGCAGCTCGCCGGAGCGCACGAGGGCGTACGCCTGCGAGGCCGAGATCGACAGCGTCTCCGCGACATCGGAGAGCGGGACGAAGCGTGGCGGCATCGACGATCCTTCCGGTCCGGGACGAGCGGGTCGCCCCAGTCTCTCATCCCCGAGCTGACAGGCGGCGGGAGCTGTGGACGAACGCTCCGTGCCGGTTGTCCACAGTCGGGGCGGACCGCCCCCATCCAGGCCCCGACTGCCGTAATCTCGCGGAAGGCGCGCCGCGAGCGTGCCGTGAACCAGGGGACGGACGAGGGGGACGGGGGACAGCTGTGGGGGCCACTGCACCGGTGATGAGGCTGCGCGCGCCGAGATGGAAGGATCCTCGGCTGATCGTCGGGATCGTGCTCGTGCTGGCGAGCGTGCTGATGGGGGCGCTGCTCGTCTCCCGGCTCTCCGCCACGACGTCCGTGCTCGTGGCGCGCGGTCCGATCGTGCCGGGCGATCCGCTGGAGAGCGCCGACCTCGCCACCGTCGAGCTCCGGCTCGGCGACCACCGCGAGCAGTACGTCGGGACCCTCGAGGCGATCCCCGAGGGCGCGGTCGCCACGCAGACCGTCCAGGCGGGGGAGCTGGTCCCCGTCTCCGCGGTGGGGCAGAGCCAGGACGTGCCGCTGCGACCCGTGGTGATCCCTGTGGAGGCGACGGTCGCCGAGTCCGTGGTGCCGGGCTCCTCCGTCGAGCTGTGGCACACCTCGCCGTCGGTCGACGACGGCGGCACCGGCGAGGCCGAGCTGCTCGTGCCCGACGCCGTGGTGCGCCGCATCGACGAGGGGAGCTCGCTGGGCATGCGCTCGATGTCGGTGGAGGTCCTCGTGCCGGCCGACGACCTCGCCGCGGTGCTCGAGGTCCTCTCCCAGGACGAGCGCCTCGACGTGATCGGGGTGCCCGGCGCCCACGGGGTCACGCCGTGATCGACATCGTCCTGTGCGCCTCGGGCAGCGACGAGGTCCGCATCGTCCACGACCTCGCGATGGACCGCTCCCGCCCCGCGCGCGTCGTGCGCCGCTGCGCGGATCTCACCGAGACCCTCGCGGTCGTCTCCGCGGGCATCGGGGACGTGGTCCTCGTGGACCTCTCCGTGCGAGGGCTCAGCCGCGACGCCGTCGCGACGATGCTCCGGGGCGCCGCGGTGATCGGGCTGCGCTCCCGCGAGGAGTCCGAGGCCACCACCGTGGGCCTGCGCCATGTGCTGAGCTCCGACGCCCCGATCGACCAGATCCTCGCCGCGGTCACCGCCGCGGTCTCCGGCGGGGAGGAGCACGACGACTGGGTGCAGGAGGCGGCCGCGGAGCCGGCGCAGGAGGCGGGACGCCTGGTGGCCGTGTGGGGGCCGACCGGCGCCCCGGGGCGCTCGACGATCGCGGCGAACCTCGCCGCGGAGACCGCCCTGGCCGGGCACGGCACGGTGCTCGTGGACGCCGACACCTACGGCCCGTCCCTGAGCCAGCTCCTCGGCGTGCTCGACGAGGCGCCCGGACTGGTCGCCGCCGCCCGTGCCCACGACCGCGACACCCTCACCGAGGAGACCCTCGACGCGCTCCTGCCCGTCGTGCAGCCCCACCTTCGCCTGCTGTCCGGCATCGGCGTGCCCGGCCGGTGGGCGGAGCTGCGCCGCGGGGCGATGGACGGGGTGTGGAACGCGCTGCGTCGCCGCGGCGAGATCGTCATCGCCGACATCGGCCCCGTGCTGGAGGAGGACGAGGAGCTCAGCTACGACACCGCCGCGCCGCAGCGGAACTCCGCCGCCCTCAGCACGCTCGAGGCCGCCGATGCCGTGATCGCCGTGGTCGGTGCCGATCCCGTGAGCATCACTCGGCTGCTGCGGGACCACAGCCGCCTCGAGGAGCTCGGCGTGCAGGAGCTGCACGTCATCGTCAACCGGGTCGGTGCGCCGGTCCCCGGCGACCGGCTGCGCGACCTGATCGCCACCCGCATGCAGGTCGACTCCTTGCACCTGCTGCCCGACGACCCCGTGGCCTGCCGCACTGCCGTGTGGGACGGCGCGCTGCTCAGCGAGGCCGCACCCCGCTCGCCCCTGCGCCGCGGGCTGCGCGACATCGCCGCCTCGATGCTCGTCCCCGCCGCCGAGGACGACGGAGCCGCCGGAGAGCCGGAGGAGGGAGCATCCCCGGCACCGGCGCGCGGGTGGAGGGAGCGCGTGCTCGAGCGTGCCCGCCGGTGAGAGGATGACGGCATGAGGATCTACCTGCCGCTGACCGCAACGGATCGCGCCTCCCTCGAGCTCGCGAGCACCCGCCTCGAGCTCCCTGCGGGACGTGCGGCCTGGGCCGTCACCGCGTCGGCCGAGCGGGACTTTCCCGGCGAGGATCTCGAGGACCTCG
Source organism: Brachybacterium sp. SW0106-09 (assembly GCF_001293905.1). Taxonomy (NCBI): domain Bacteria; kingdom Bacillati; phylum Actinomycetota; class Actinomycetes; order Micrococcales; family Dermabacteraceae; genus Brachybacterium; species Brachybacterium sp. SW0106-09. Next base: position 43,688 of record NZ_BCAK01000021.1, on the reverse strand, counting down.
AGTACGAGGCGCTGCAGGACGCCGTCCACGTCGCCTACGGCGCCGGATCCTCGACGCAGCGCGCCATGGTGATCGCCCTGGACGTGCCGGATGCGGCGATCGGCGACGCCGCCGACGGAGGAGCCTTCGGCGTCCTCCTCGGCACCCCCGCCTCGGCGCGGATCGCGAGCTTCCACGTCACCGAGCTCGACGCCGCCGCGGCCGAGGACGACGACACCGACCCCGCCCTGCTGTGGTTCGACCTCGTCGAGGCGCGCGAGGCCCTCGCCTATCTCGACGGGGCCGAGGCCGCCGGCTGAACGCCCTGCCTCAGGCGCCCGAGCGGTCCCGGTAGGCCGCGGCGGAGCGCTCCTCGGCCCGCAGCACGGTGGACACGTACGGCACGGCGGCCCTCTCGATCTTCGACCCCAGCAGCGGAACCTTCGCCACCAGGTCCCCGTCGATCTCGACGTCGCTGCGCGCCTGGTCCAGGGCCGCGAGGCGCAGCGTCCCCGTCAGGCCGGCAGGGGTCCCCACCACGTCCAGGCGCATCGTGCCGGTGCGCGAGCCGTCGGGCTCGGGACCGGACCAGGACTGGACCTCCTTCACCGTCACGGAGGCGCCCACGAAGGGGCGGACGATGTCCGGGACCCGGTCCGTGGGCAGCACCAGCTCGGTGGTGACCGTGAACGCCCCGGCGGGATCGCCCTCGACGTGCGAGGACGCCTCCTTCGCGCCGAGCGTCTCCCGACGGATCGCCGCGTACTCGGGATCGGCGTACATCGCGGCGGCCGAACGGGCTGGAAGGGGCAGGTGCAGGGTCTCGCGCAGCTTCATCGGGGTCCTTCCCTCGGGAGATGTCCGCGTCAGCCTAGAGCAGGCCGGACGGGCGATTCGCGCTCACACCCGGGCCGACGCATATCCTGGCCCCATGCCGAGCCTGTCCAAGTTCCTCGCCGACAACCGTGCCCTCACCGAGAAGGAGGCGGACTGGCTCCAGCACCTCGTCGGGGACTGGAACCTCCTGTCCGATCTGCTGCGCTCCGACCTCGTGCTGTGGCTGGCGGAGGACGACGGCCCGCTCGCCGTCGCGCACTGCCGTCCGGCGACCGGATCGACCGTCTACTACGAGGATCCCGTCGGGACCGTGCGCACCGTCGGGGTCGACGGCGCGGAGGATGCCGAGGGCGCCGAGATCGCCCGGCTGCTGGCCGGGGGCGAGCCCTCCGAGGAGCCCACCCGGATCGAGCGCGAGGGCCGCAGCGCCACCGGCGTGATGGTCCCGGTCCGCAAGAACGGCCGCACCCTGGCCGTCCTCGCCGCCGAGTCGCCCGAGTCCGACAACGACCCGAGCGACAACGAGACCCACCAGCGCCGGCTCGGCGCGCGCCTGCTGACGATGCTCCAGCACGGGGCGTTCCCCATCGAGGGAGCCCCGATCCCGCCCCGCCGCGGCGCGCCCCGCGTGGGCGACGGGGTCGTCGAGCTCGACGAGGCGGGAGTGGTGCAGTGGACCTCCCCGAACGCCCGCTCCGCCTTCCACCGCTTCGGGATCGCCGGCGACATGACCGGGACCACCCTCGCGGAGCTGTCCACCGAGGTGCTGCAGTCCCGCAGCCCCGTGGACGAGTCGCTGCCGCTGGTGCTGATGGGGCGGGCGGCCTGGCGCTCGGACATGCAGGCCCGGGGCGGCACCCTGTCCCTGCGGGCCGTGCCGCTGACCGATGCCGGCAAGCGCACCGGCGCCGTGATCCTGGTGCGCGACGTGACCGAGCTGCGGCGTCGGGAGCGGGAGCTGATCACCAAGGACGCGACGATCCGCGAGGTCCACCACCGGGTGAAGAACAACCTCCAGACCGTCGCGGCGCTGCTGCGGATGCAGTCGCGGCGGATGAAGACCGACGAGGCGAGGGAGGCGCTCGCCGAGGCCATGCGGCGCGTCTCCACGATCGCGCTCGTGCACGAATCGCTGCTGCAGGGCTCGGAGGAGGCGGTCCACTTCGACGAGGTGATCGACCGGTGCCTGCGCCTCGCCGTCGACGCGGCGAGCGCGACCGTGCACCGGGCGGGCAGCCCGCGTCTGACCGACGGGCAGGTCGAGGTGCGCACCGAGAAGATCGGGCGGGTCGGCACGATCCGCGCCGAGGAGGCGACGCCGCTAGCCCTGGTGGTGACCGAGCTGGCGACCAACGCGGTCGAGCACGGGCTCTCCGAGACCGGCGGGACGCTCACGATCCGCAGCGAGCGGACGGGCTCCCATCTCGTGATCTGCATCGAGGACGACGGCAACGGCATGGGAGCGGCGAAGCCGACCGGTCTCGGCACGAACATCGCCCTCACGCTGGTGCAGGGGCAGCTCGGCGGCACGCTCACCTGGGAGGACCGAGGCGAGGGCGGGACCCGCGCGATCGTGGACGTCTACCTCGACCCGCTCACGATCTGAGGGGGAGGGACGGAGCCCCGGGGTGCTCGGCGAGGGTCCCGGGGGAGGCCGACGGCACTGCCGCGGCGGTAGCCCGCGGCGCAGCCCCGGGAGCGGCTCGCGGCACGGCCCCGGGGGCGGCCTGCGACGCTGAGGAGGCGCGCCGCAGGCGAGGGGTCAGCTGGCGCGGCGGGCGCGCGCGTTGCGGCGCTTGAGGGAGCGGCGCTCGTCCTCGGACAGGCCGCCCCAGACGCCCGAGTCCTGACCGGACTCGAGGGCGAACTTGAGGCACGCCGTCATGACGTCGCACTTCTGGCACACCGCCTTCGCCTCCTGGATCTGCGTGATCGCCGGTCCGGTGTTCCCGATCGGGAAGAACAGCTCGGGATCATGGTTGAGGCACTCGGCACGGTGGCGCCAGTCCATCGTCACTCTCTCTTTCCAGGACGTCGCGCCCTGCCCTCGCAGGGGCGAGGCGCGGCGAGGGTCGCTCCCTGTGGGGCGTTCTCGGGTTCTGCGGCTGTCGACGCTCGGCCTGGTGCGCTGTGCACCGGAGGGCCTCGGCGGGACGAGCCGTTCTCCATTCTCTGCGGCTCCTGACGACCTCGACAAGAGCCTGGACCGCCGGGCCTGGTGGCACTTCCCACACCGTCGCGAGAAGTCGCGATCGGGAGGTGATGCCGGGCACGAAGCCGTTGCCACCAGGCGCTCGAGATGTCACAGACGCTCGAGATCGCACAGGGGCCGCGGCGGATACAGTGCCCCCATGCCCACCGCGCCCGACAGCACCCGTCCCGCCGACGCCGAGGACCCCGGTCCGCGCACCCGCCCGCGGGCCGCGCTGCTGCTCGGCGTCGAGACGCTCGTGCTGGCGGCCGCGGCGACCTTCTGCTTCGTGGCGGCCTCCGGCGGCGGGATGACCGCCCGGCTCGGGGTGGGGCTGGGGATCTTCCTGCTGCTGTTCGCCGCGGGCACCGCCCTCGCCGCCCGCTCGGTGCTGGCCAAGGGCCGGTTCGGGATCGGCTTCGGGATCACCTGGCAGATGTTCCAGGCTCTGGTGGGGGCCAGCATGATCAGCTCCGGCATGGTCTGGCAGGGCGCGATCGCGCTGGTCCTCGCGATCGCGACCTTCGTGGTCCTCGCCCGGCTGGTGCGCTCCACGCCGCTGCCCTCGCGCCTGGACTGAGCCCCGCCGGGCCGCTCCCGCTCAGCCGCTCCTCGTCCGGGGCGCGCGGGCCCGTCCGGGGAGCAGCCGACTCGTACCCGTCGAGCGCGCTGTGCGGGCGGATCCGCCTCCGACAGCGGTCGGGGCCCGTCGGACGGCGGTCATCCGACGGGCCCCGCGGCGGTGGGCGCGTGTCCGCGCCGTCGGCCGTGTGTGCCCTCAGCGCCTCATTCCGCGGAGGCGAGGGCGGCGGCCGGGGCGGTGCGCGCGGCGGCGCGGCCCGGCAGGACCGAGGCCAGCGCCCCGGCGGCGAGGGCCAGCACCAGCACGATCCCGAGGCGGTCCCAGGGGATCGTGATCGAGACCGGATAGGTCGAGCCCAGCAGTGCGATGATCCCGAGCACGCCGTAGAGGGACCCGATCAGCAGCCCCAGCACGGCGCCGACCGCGGCGAGCAGCACTCCCTCCCAGCCGAGCATCGCCCGCATCTGCCGGCGCGTCGTGCCCAGGGCGCGCAGCAGCGCGTTCTCCCCGGTGCGCTCGACCACGCCGAGGCTGAGCGTGTTGGCGACCCCGACCAGGGCGACGAGCACCGCGACCGCGAGCAGCGCCACGGTGATGCCCAGCAGGATGTCGAGGATCTGTGCGTAGGACTCGCGCTCGGCGCCGCCGGGATCGCTGCTCGCCCCTTCGAAGCCCTCGGAGGCGGAGAGCTCGTCGACCGAGGAGATCAGCTCGAACACGTCGATCCCCTCGCGCTCGGCGGTGCCGGGATCGGCGAAGTCCGCGAGCACGACCGGTGTGGTCCCCTCCCCGAGGAGCTGCTCGAGCGTCGCCGGGGTCACCAGCGATATCTGCAGGTTCGCGTCCACCTGGACGCGCAGGTCGTGGCTCTGTCCGTCGGCCCCCTCGAGGGAGAGGACCTGACCGTCGTGGACCCCGAAGCGCTCGGCCCGCTCCTGCCCGAGCAGCACGGTGCCGTCGGCGAGCTCGTCCGCCATCTCGGGACGGTGGGAGACCTCCCGCACCGTCTCGGGGGTCACGGAGTACAGGGTCATCGGCTCCCCGGCGCCGACCTCGACGTCCCCGCGCTCCCCGGCGTGGGCGGCATCCATGCCCTCGATCGCGGCGACCTGCTCGGCGGCGTCCTCGGGCATCGCCTCCGCGGAGAGCACCAGGTCGATCGGCCGACGGGAGTCGAGCTCCGAGGTCAGGGTCGCCTCCGCGGTGCGGGCGCCGACGGTCATCATCGTCATGAGCGTGGTGCCGATCAGGAGGGCCGCGATCGTCGCCGCGCTGCGGCGCGGGTTGCGGGCCACGTTCGCCCCGGCGATCCGGGCAGGCAGCCCGCCCAGCAGCGCCCCGAGACGGGCGGCGAGGGCCGCGAGGGGCCGGGTGAGCGTGACGAGCACGAGCATCACGCCGGTGAAGCTCAGCACGCCGCCGCCGATCGCCGCGAGGATGCCGAGGGCGGCGACCCCGTTCAGGGCCAGCGCGGTCCCGCCGACGAGCGCGGCCACGCCGAGCACCACGGCCACGAGGCCCAGCACGCCGCGCACCCCGAGCCCGCGGGTGACGGCGGGCGGCTGCGGGCGCAGCGCCTGCAGCGGCGCGACACGGGTGGCGGAGCGCATCGGGGCGAGGCTCGCGAGCACGGTGATCGCGACGCCCGCCAGCAGCGGAAGCAGCACCGACCACAGGCTCACCGGCACCGGGGCGACGCCGTTCAGCCAGCCGAGCCCGGCGGCGCCCGCGAGCGCGGCCTGGACCAGCAGGTGCCCGGCGACCACGCCGACCGCCGCGCCGAGCAGCCCGACCAGCAGCGACTCGCGCAGCACCACGGAGCGGACCTGGGCGCGGGTCGCGCCGAGGGTGCGCAGCAGCGCGAGGGAGCGGGTGCGCTGCGCGAGCGTGACCGCGAAGGTGTTCGCGATGACGAGGGCGCTGGTGAACAGGGCGATCACCACGAACACGCCGAGGATCATCCCGAGCACTCCGAAGCCCTGCATGAAGTCGCCGGCGGCCTCCTCCTCGGCCTCCTCGACACCGCGCACGGTGATGCCCTCGGCGGCGGAGGCCGAGGCGGCCTCGGCCACCGCGGCGGGGTCTTCGCCGTCGGGGACCGTGGCGAGCCAGGTGTCGGTGGTCGTCCCGGCGGTCGGCCCGAGCAGGGCGGCGGCGTTGACGTCCTGGAGCATCAGGCGCGGGGTGCCGCCGAAGACGGCGCCGGCGGGATCTGCGGCGATCCCGGAGACGGTGAGCGTCCGCTCCGCCTCCTGCGCGGGGTCCTCGCCCGTGGCCGGGCCGGAGCCCTGCACGGTGATCGGGTCTCCGACCCCCGCCTCGAGGGCGTCGGCGGCGGAGCGGGAGAGCACGATCTCCGACTCGGTGCCGGCGGCGGAGCCCTCCTCGAGGGCGTCCTCCTGGCCGGGCGGGAGCATGGTGGCCTCGAAGAAGCCGCTGCCGGTGGTCGAGCTCGCCTCGAGATAGCTGCGGGGCGCGGGCCACACGGCCTCGGTGCCCTCGACCTCGGGGGCCGGAAGCGGCTCCTCGGAGGCCCAGTCCTCGTCGGACAGCTCGCGCTGGATCTCCAGGTCCGCGCCCTCGTACATCTGGGAGGCCTGGGAGCGCAGGGAGGCCTGCATCAGGTTCCCCGCCAGCACCATGATCGCGACGAAGGCGCAGGACAGGGCGATGGTGACGACCGCCGCGAGATGGCGGCGCACCGGGGTCAGCTTCACGGTGGAGCGGGCCATCAGCGCTGCTCCTGCCCGTGAGGCGCGGAGCGCGCGGTGCGGGTCCCGCGCAGGTCCTCGTCGGAGGCGATCCGCCCGTCGGCGAGGGTGAGGATCCGGTCGGCGCGCTCGGCGGCGTCGCGCTCGTGGGTGACCATCACGACGGTCTGGCCGAACTCGTCCACCGAGAGGCGCAGGAAGTCCAGCACCTCCTCGGTGGTGCGGGAGTCGAGGTTGCCGGTCGGCTCGTCGGCGAAGACCACGGCCGGGGAGGTGACCAGCGCGCGGGAGATCGCCACGCGCTGGATCTGTCCGCCGGAGAGCTGGGAGGGCAGGTGGTCGAGCCGGTCCGCGATGCCGAAGGCGGAGGTGAGGGTGTCCAGCCAGGCGCGGTCCACGCGGGTGCCGGCCAGCTCGAGGGGGAGCAGGATGTTCTGCTCCGCGGTCAGCATCGGCAGGAGGTTGAACGACTGGAACACGAAGCCGATCCGCTCGCGGCGCAGTCGGGTCAGGGCGTCGTCGCGCAGCGAGGTGATCTCGGTGCCCTCGAGCTCGATCGAGCCGGAGGTGACCTCGTCGAGGCCCGCGAGCACGTGCAGCAGCGTCGACTTGCCCGAGCCGGAGGGGCCCATGATCGCGGTGAAGGCGCCGCGGGCGATGTCGAGGTCCACGGCGTCCAGCGCCGTGACGGTGCCGGCGCCGCTGCCGTAGGTGCGGGTCACGGCGCGGGCGCGCAGCGCGACGGGGTCACCGGAGGTGTCGGCGGAGGGCGGGGGAGCGGCCTGGGCGGCGGTGGTCATCGGGAAGTCCTTCGCGACGGGGTCATGATGTCGATCCCGATGCTTCCCGAGCGCGGGCCCTGCGGTCGTCAGCCCCCGGTCGCGGCCTCGCGGACCGGGGAAGACCGAGGGAGGGGAGGCCGTCATACCCAGGGATGACGCGGCCGCGACCGCCGGCCGTGCAGCGCGCGAGGGAGGGCACCGCGAGCCGGGGCCCGGCGGTGCCTGCGGCTCAGTGCTCGCCGGGGGTGACCAGCCCGGTCTCGAAGGCGATGATCACGGCCTGGACCCGGTCGCGGGCGCCGAGCTTGGCGAGGACCCGCCCCACATGGGTCTTCACCGTCGCCTCGGCGACGAACAGCTGCGCGCCGATCTCGCGGTTCGAGCGGCCCCGTCCCATCAGGGTGAGCACCTCGCGCTCGCGCTCGGTGAGGTCCTCGAGCACGGAGGTGTCCTGCTCGGCGGGCTCGGGGGTGGAGACCACCCGCTCCAGGAGCCGGCGGGTCGCCGACGGGGCGATCACCGCGTCGCCGCGGTGGACGGTGCGGATCGCGCCGAGGAGGTCCTCGGGCTGGGCGTCCTTGAGCAGGAAGCCGCTGGCCCCGGCGCGGATCGCGGCGACCACGTACTCGTCGAGATCGAAGGTGGTCAGCACGATGATCTTCGGGGCCCGCTCGACGGGCAGACGCTCCAGCAGGGTCGAGGTCGCCTCGATCCCGTCCATCCGCGGCATCCGCACGTCCATCAGCACCACGTCGACGCTGCGGGCGGACAGCTCGCGCACGGCCTCGGCGCCGTCCGTGGCCTGCAGCACGACCTCCATGTCGTCCTGGGAGTCGATCACCATGGCGAAGCCGGTGCGCACCAGCGGCTGGTCGTCGACCAGGGCGACGCGCAGGGGACGGTCGGCGGTCTCGGTCATGGGGTCTCTCCTCGAGGGTCGTCGGCTGCGGGGCCGGGGGACGTGCCGGGGTCGGTAGTGGTGTAGGGGGAGGCGGGGCCGTCGGCCTCGGCGGGGCTGCCGTGGTCGGCGGGCAGCGGCACGGTCGCCCGCACACGGTAGCCGCGGGAGGGGAGCGGTCCGGCCTGCAGCGTCCCGCCGAGCACGCTCATCCGCTCCCGCATCCCGGTCAGGCCGTGGCCGAGTCCGTCGGAGGTCGGATCGGTGCCCTGGCCGTCGTCGACGACCTCGATGACGAGGCCCTCGGCGCCTCGGACCAGGCGCACGGAGGCGCTCGCGCCGGGTCCGGCGTGCTTGAGCACGTTGGTCAGCGCCTCCTGCACCAGGCGGAACACGGACATGCCGACCGACGAGGGGAGCTGGTCGAGGGAGCCCTCGGACTCGAGGTCGACCTCGAGGCGCGCGGCGCGGACGCGCTCGAGCAGCTCGGGCAGCTGCTCGGGGCCCGGCTGCGGACCGAAGCTGGTCTCGTCCTCCTGGCGCAGCACGCCCAGCAGGGAGCGCATGTCCGCGAGCGCGGCGCGGCCGGTCTCGCCGATCGTGCCGAGCACCTCGACGGCCTTCTCCGGCTTCTGGGAGGCGACGAAGCGACCGCCGTCGGCCTGCGCGATGATCACGGAGAGGGAGTGGGCGACGACGTCGTGCATCTCGCGGGCGATGCGGGCGCGCTCGTCGGCGACGGCGAGCGCGGTGCGCTGCTCCCGCTCGCGCACCGCCTGCTCGGCCCGGTCGCGGGTCAGGGCGAGCTGACGCACCCGAGCCCGCTGCAGATTCGCGAGGGCCCAGATCGCGATGATCGTGATCGTGCCGATGATGCCCAGGCCCACGAAGGTGATCGCCGCCTGGCCGACGCCGCCGTACTCGCCGAACAGCGCGGCGATCCCGAACCAGCTCGCCTGGACGAGCACCCCGAGCATCCCGGCGGCCACCCCGATGAGATGCACGGCGGTGGTGCCGTAGGCGACGGCGCAGAACATCGCGTAGAAGGTCATCACGTCGCCCGCGACGACGGGGATGCCGACCAGCACGTGGGAGACGGCGAGCACGCCGATCACGATCACTCCCAGCAGGGGGCGGGTGCGGCAGACCGCCCCCGCGAGCACCATCGGGACCGAGAACAGCACCCACCAGCCGGCACCCCCGGCGCCGACGCCGAAGAGCAGCATGAGGGCAGCGGCCGTGCCGAAGCCGATCAGGTCGACGGTGCCGGGGTTCTCGATGATCCAGCGGAACGGGTCGCGCAGGCCTCCGCGCGCACCGGAGTGCCCACGGGGGCGCGCGGCGGCCGCCCGGGGGGCGGGCGCGAGCTCCGGGGGCGGGGCGGAGGGAGACGGGCCGGTCATGTCCACGAGCGTACGGGCGGGGCGGTGCCGCGGCGTCAGACCGCAGTCGGACGGAAGGGCCTTGTGCCTGCGGGGCCGGTCACACGTGCGGCTCTCGCGTCCCGGCGGTCCCGGCCCTGTGACGCTGCGGTCACAGCAGGCGCTGCGGCCCTTCGAGCAGCTCGGGGCCGTCGTTGCCGACCTTGCCCACGGCCGGATCGACCTCGCGCACGGCCAGCAGCGAGTCCTCCAGCAGATGGGAGTCGTCGTTGATCCAGGCGGCAGCTTCCTTGTGATCCATCGAGGTGTCCAGCCAGGCATCGACCTGGTCGCGCGGGAGCATCACCGGGGTGCGGTCGTGGATCCGGGCGAGGTCACCGGTGGCCTCGCGCGTGATGATCGTGGCGCTCAGCAGGAACGCGCCGTCGTCACTGGCCGCGGGACCCTCGTGGCCACCCGGACCCTTCCACCAGGAGACCAGCGCCGCCATGTAGAGCGGAGAGCCGTCGGCCGGGGCGATGAAGTAGGGCTGCTTGCGCTTGCCTTTGTCGTCGCGCACCCATTCGTAGTAGCCGTCCATCGGGACGATCGCCCGGTAGCGGGAGAGGCTGCCGCGGAAGCTGGGCTTCTCGCCGAGGGTCTCGCGGCGGGCGTTGAAGGTGCGCGAGGAGAAGGACTCGTCCTTCGCGAAGGGCGGCAGCAGCCCCCAGCGGGCGACCCGCAGCGCGCGGAGCACCTCGCCGGTCTCCTTGTCGATCGACTCGGTGACCACGTGGATCGGGGCGGTGGGCGGGATGTTCCAGCGCGAGCGCAGGCGCGGGTCCTCGAGGTCTACGGCTCCCAGGTCGTCCAGCAGCGGATCGATCTCCTGGAAGAAGGCGAAGCGCCCGCACATCTCAGGAGTCCTTCTCGGAGGACTTCCCGTCGGCCTCCGACTCGCCATCGACGACCGGCACGCCGTGGCGCGGGGTGAGGCGGGCGTCCTCGCCGGTGTAGGCGCCGGAGTCGTGGTGGAGGTTCCGCAGGCGGATGTCGCGGCCCTCGTCGATGATCGCCTCCCGCTTCTCCTCGGCCTTCTCCGCGCCGGCGCTCTCCCGCATCGGCAGGGCGAGGGAGTCCTCGGCGGGCTTGCCGGCCTCGAGCTCGCGGGCCCGCTCGTACTCGGCGTCGACCTCGGCGCCGAGGATGATCACGATGTTGATGATCCACAGCGCGAAGAGCACGGCCATGATGCCGCCGATCGCGCCGTAGCTGGAGTAGCCGGCGACGGTGCCCATGTAGATCGACAGCGCCACTGCCGCGACGGCGATGCCGAGGATCGCGAAGACGCCGCCGGGGGAGATGAAGCGGAAGGGCTTGTCGATGTTCGGCGCGCCCCAGTACAGCAGCGAGATCAGCGCGAAGGCGATCACGAGGATCACGGGCCACTTCACGAACGCCCAGATCGGCAGGAAGGAGTCCAGCAGGAAGGTGAGCACGCCTTCGGCCCCGATGCGCGAGGCGATCGGGCCGAGGAGACCTTCGACCAGGGAGGCGCTGAGCAGCAGCGAGATCATCACCAGCAGGATCCCGAGGATCATCGCGAGGGTCAGCAGCAGCATCGTGCCGTTCATGCGGATGGGGCCGCGGCCCTCGGGGACCTCGTAGATCTGGTTGGCGACGCGGCCGTAGGCCTTCACATAGGCCGAGGCCGACCACAGGGCCGTGCCGATACCGATGATCAGGGCGATCGTGCCGCCGGTCGCGGAGCCGAGAAGGGAGTTCACGGTCGATTCGATCGCATCCTCCGCCCCGAGCTCGCTGCCGCCTGCCGCCTGATTGACGAGGTCCACCAGCAGTCCCGCGATCTGGTCCTTGATCCCCGCCAGCAGCAGGGTCGCCAGCGAGAACAGCGCCAGCAGCGTCGGCGCGATGGAGAGGACCATGAAGTAGGTGAGCTTCGCGGCCTGATCGGTGCCGCCGTCGCGCGTGAACTCGGCGATCACGCGCTTGGCCATGTACTTCAGGGTGGGGAGGGACAGCTTCGGGGCATCCTCGCCCGTGCTGGGGGTCTCGGCCATGGGAAGCTCCTGGGTGAGAGTCGGCTCGGGGACTACTGTCATCCTGCCATGGGAGCGGGCGGGGAGAGTTGTCCACATTCCCTGGGTTGGCGCGGCGAGCCGGGTGATTTCCCCTTAGAGTGACACCCGTGTCGCGACCTGCGTCACATCGCCGCGCGGTGGAGGGACCGGGCGGTAGGGCTGGGGGAGGGAAGACGATGGACGCCGCCACCATCATCGAGGCCGAGTCGCGGGAGCTGATCAGGCGCCGCGGCCTGGACGTGCACGCCGATCAGCTGGAGCCGCTGATCCGGGAGGTCGTCGCCGACTACGACCGTCGTTCGTCCTCGGGCGAGGTGCCCGTGCTGCACGACGACGACACCATGGTCGCGCAGGTCGCGGCCAGGATCGGCGGCTTCGGCCCGCTCCAGGAGATGCTGGATGACCCGGGCGTGGAGGAGATCTGGCTGAACTCGCCCTCGCAGGTGTTCGTCGCGAGGAACGGGCGCAGCGAGCTGACCACCATCGTGCTGACCGACGACGAGGTCCGCGGGATCGTCGAGCGGATGCTCGTCTCCAGCGGCCGCCGCCTGGACATGTCCAGCCCCTTCGTCGACGCGCTGCTGCCGGACGGTTCGCGCCTGCACGTCGTCATCCCCTCGGTGACCCGCACCCACTGGGCGATCAACATCCGCAAGTTCGTCGCCCGCGCGCACGACCTGCAGGGCATGGTCGCCCTCGGCTCCCTCACGCAGCAGGCCGCGGACTTCCTCGACGCCGCGATCGCCTCCGGCCTGAACGTGATCACGTCAGGGGCGACCGGGGCGGGGAAGACGACCTTCCTGCGCTGCCTGGCCCAGTCGATGGGAGCCCGGGAGCGCGTGGTGACGATCGAGGAGGTCTTCGAGCTGAACCTGGCCCTCCGGGACGTGGTCGCGATGCAGACCCGCCAGGCGAACCTCGAGGGGACCGGGGAGATCTCGATGAGACGGCTCGTCAAAGAAGCTCTGAGAATGAGACCCAGCCGCATCATCGTCGGCGAGGTGCGCGAGGCGGAGAGCCTCGACATGCTGATCGCGCTCAACAGCGGACTGCCGGGGCTCGCCTCGATCCATGCGAACTCCGCTCGGGACGCGGTGACGAAGCTGTGCACGCTGCCGCTGCTGGCGGGGGAGAACGTCTCCAGCCGCTTCGTCGTCCCCACGGTCGCCAGCGCCATCGACCTCGTCGTCCACCTCGACATCCTCGCGGACGGGCGCCGACGGGTGCGCGAGATCGTCGGCCTCAGCGGTCGGGTCGAGGAGGAGGTCATCGAGGTGACCGACGTCTTCTCCCTGCGCGGGGACCGGCTGGTCCGCGGCGACGGACACCCGCCGCACGCCGAGCGCTTCGCCCGTGCAGGACACGACCTCGCCGAGCTGCTCGGGGGGAGGAGCGCGGCATGACCGACGGAGCGTTCCTCGGCCTCGTCGCCGGGCTCGGGCTGCTGTCGATCTGGTGGTCGCTGTGGGAGCAGGAGGGGGCCGTCCCGCGTCCCGGCCGTCTCTCTCGAGGGATGGACCGCCTGCGCGACGACCTCATCAAGGTGGGGCTGGACTCGGTGCCTCCCGCCGCCGTGCCGGCTCTCAGCGCCGGGCTGGGGCTCGTGGTCGCCGTCGCGCTGTGGGCGATCTCCAGTGCGCTCGTCCCGGCGCTGACGATCGGGCTTCTGTGCTCGGTCCTGCCGGTGCTCGTGCTGCGCTCGGCGGCGCGGCGGCGCACCACCGCGATGCGGGAGGTGTGGCCCGAGGCGGTCGACCACATCAACTCCGCCATCCGCGCCGGCCTGTCCCTGCCCGAGGCGCTCGTGCAGCTGAGCCGGAAGGGCCCCGAGGAGCTGCGGCCCGCGTTCTACGAGTTCGCCCTGGACTACCAGGCCAGCGGTGACTTCGCCGCCTGCCTCGACCGGCTCAAGGTGCGCCTCGCCGATCCCGTCGGCGACCGGATCGTGGAGGCGCTGCGGATCACCCGGGACGTCGGCGGCACGGACCTCGGCTCGCTCCTGCGTACCCTCTCGGCGTTCCTGCGGGAGGACTCCCGCACCCGCGCCGAGCTCGAGGCCCGCCAGTCGTGGACCGTGAACGCCGCCCGCCTCGCGCTCGTCGCACCGTGGATCGTGCTGGCGCTGATGTCGACGCGGCCCGAGGCCGCGCAGGCGTACGACTCCGCGGCCGGGATGGTCCTTGTGGTGGTCGGGGGCGTGGTCTCTCTGATCGCCTACCGGGTGATGCTGATGATCGCGCAGCTTCCGCAGGACGAGAGGGTGCTGCGATGAGCATGTCCCTGCTCGCCGGGATCCTGCTGGGTCTCATGCTCGGCACCGGCCTCTACCTCCTCGCCGCCCAGCTGCCCTGGCTGCGCACGCGGGACCTCGGCCGGCGCGTCGACCCGTACCTCCGCCGCTCCAGGAACTCCTCGCTGTTCGCGGCGCCGACCAGCAGGAGCCGGGCCCGCATCGTCGTGGAGAACCTCTTCGGCCCGGTCGCGGCGCGCGGACTGGGCCTGCTCGAACGGCTCACCGGAGGCGCCGACCAGCTCGAGAGGCGCCTGCGCCTGGCCGGCCGACGCACCTCCGCCGACTCCTTCCGCATCGAGCAGGTCGTCTTCGGGGCCGTCGGCCTCGTGCTCGGGATCGTCCTCGCCGTCGCCGCGATCGTGCTGCGGGACGCGAGCGCGGTGCTGGGGCTGCTCATCGTGGCGCTCGGCGCGCTGCTGGGCGTGCTGCTGCGCGACTACCTGCTGGGAGTCGAGATCAAGCGCCGCGCCTCCCGCATGGCGCGCGAGTTCCCGACCGTCGCGGACCTGCTCGCGCTCGCCGTCGCCGCGGGAGAGAGCCCGATCGCGGCGATGGAGCGGGTGGCACGGACCTCCACGGGCGCGCTGCCCGACGAGTTCGCCGCGACGATCGCCGACATCCGATCCGGATCGAGCGTCTCCCAGGCACTCGCCTCGCTCGGGGCGCGCACCCCGCTGGAGTCCCTCAGCCGGTTCGGCGAGGGCGTCTCGATCGCGATCGAGCGGGGCACACCGCTCGCGGAGGTGCTCCGCGCCCAGGCGCAGGACGCCCGCGAGAACGCCAAGCGCGACCTCATGGAGATGGCCGGACAGCGCGAGATCGCCATGCTCGTGCCGGTGGTGTTCTTCGTGCTGCCGCTGGTGATCCTCTTCGCGATCTTCCCCGGCCTCGCGGTGCTGGAGATCTCGCTGTGAGCGCCCGACCGGTACCGCACCCGATGCCGACATCGCCCGCGACGGCGACGTCGTCTCGGTCCCCGACCTCGTCCGTCATCGCCCTGTCTTCCGTCCCTCCGTCCCCGACCGCTCCGATCCGCACCCGCCCGGGCCCTGACCCGGACCCGTCCGCCGAGGAGGCCGACATGACCGTCCACCGCACCCGACTCCACACCCGCATGCGACCGCGCCACCGCCTCGCCCAGCCCGGCACGTCAGACCGCATCCGGCAGCGCGCCGGGCTGCGCAGCCGCCTCCTTGCCCGTCTGGCCTCGGAGCAGGGCGACGTCCCCGGCTGGGTGCTGATCACCCTCATGACCGCGGGGATCGTCGTCGCCCTCTGGGCCGTCGCCTCCGATCAGATCGTGCAGATCTTCGAGAACGCGATGGCGCCCTTCCTCGGCGGCAGCCTCTGACCGCTCCCGTCCCCTGCGAACCGCCCTGCTGATGCGCCGCCCGGCCCCGCCCTGCCCCTGCACCCCCGCGACCGCGGCGGTGCAGACCCGCGGGCTGCCCGCCCGGGGCCCCGCAGAGCCGCGACGAGGAGCGGCACGGCGACTCGCCGCGCGGCTGCGGGAGGACCAGGGAGCGGCCGTGGCCGAGTTCCCGATGGTCGCGGTGCTGATCGTGATGATCGCGCTGCTGGTCATCCAGGCGGCGCTCATCGTCCACACCCGCAACACCCTCGTCGACGCCGCCGTGCAGGGAGCGCACCATGCCGCGCTCGCCGGATCGACCCCGCAGGACGGCGCCCAGCGGGCGAAGCAGCTCGTCGACGAGCGCTTCGGGCGAGGACTCGAGGCCGAGGCCACCGCCGTGCAGGAGGACGACGGGACCATCCGCGTGCAGGTCGACGCGACGCTCCCGCTCGTGGGGCTGATCGGTCCCGCCGGCGCGCTGAGCGTCGAGGGCAGGGCCGTGGACGAGGAGGCATGGTGAGAGGGCTCCGTCGCCTCCTGCTCCCCGCCGCTCCAGGCGGGCTCCGACACCGGCTCGAGGACGAGCAGGGCAACGCCCTGGTCGAGTTCGTGGTGCTGGCAGCGGCGCTGCTGATCCCGACCCTCTACCTCGTGCTCACCCTCGGCAACGTGCAGGCCGCGGCCTTCGCCGCCGACACGATCGCCCGCGACGCCGCGCGCATCCATGCGACCGAGTCCGACCCCGACCGCGCCGCCTCCCGGGCCTCGCGCCACATGGAGCTGGTCCTCGAGGACCACGGCCTCCCGCCGGGCGACGTCGTCGAGCTCAGCTGCAGCGAGGACCCCTGCGCGACCGCGGGAGGAGTCGTCACCGCACAGGTGCGGATCCCCGTCCCCGTGCCGGGCCTGGGACCCATCCTCGGGGAGACCGGCCCCGTCGCGGTCGGCGCCGCCCATGCGGTGCCCGTCGACCAGTTTCGGGCGGACCTGTGAGGTCCGGGCCCGCGCAGGAGCGACGCCGCCGCCCCCTCCTGCTCCGCGCGGTCGCCACCCCGCTCGCCGCGGGTGTCGGTCGGCCGGTCGCGACCCTGCGGGAGCAGTGGGCGGACGCGCGCGGCTCGATGACGATCCTGACCACCGGGGTGCTCGTCGTGATCCTCATGGTGATCGCCGTCGGCACCTCGATCACCGGGGTGCAGCTGGAGCGCAACGGCCTCCAGCACGCCGCCGACAGCGCCGCCCTCGCCGCCTCCCAGGCCGTGGATCCCGCCCGGATCTACTCCGACGGGGACGGCCCCGCGATCCACACCGGCTCCGCCCGCGACGCCGCCGAGGAGCACCTGCGCACCTATCCGTACGACACCACCAGCACCGAGGACATCCACATCGAGGAGGTCACGGTCGACGCCGACGGCACCGCCCACGTGGTCCTCGCCGCCCGCACGAATCCGCCGCTGGTCGGCTGGTTCACCCGCGGCACCGGCACCTCGATCCCGCTGACGGTGCTCGGCGAGGCGCGGGCGCGGTGAGCCGCCTCCGCCCGGTCCGTGCCGACCTCTCGACCGTGCCGCCGGTTCGACCGTGCCGTCGGCTCGCCCAGGTCATCGGGAGTCCGAGTCGCGGGCAGGGGAGCAGCAACCACTTCACGTCCGTAGGATCCGAGCCAGCGCCATGACGTCCGCCACCGCTGCACGAGCCTTCGCCATGTCCCACCCGTCGCTCACCGTCGAGCAGATCGCGAGCACCGCATGACCCGCCTCCTCCTCGCCCCCGACAAGTTCAAGGGCTCCCTCACCGCCGCCGAGGTCGTCACCGCCCTCACCCGCGGAATCGTCGCCACCGCCCCGGATGCCGAGATCACCTCCTGCCCCATCGCCGACGGCGGCGACGGCACGGTCGACGCGGCCCTCGCCGCCGGCGCGACCGCGCAGCGCGCGACCATCACCGGCCCCACCGGAACACCGCGCGAGACGGTCTGGGCGCTCGAGGACACCACCGCCGTGCTCGAGCTCGCCGATGCCGTCGGCCTGAAGGCGCTGCCCGGCGAGGAGCTCGCCCCGCGCGATGCCTCCTCCCGCGGGCTCGGCGAGCTGATCCTCGCCGCCGTCCGCGCCGGAGCCCGCGAGATCGTCGTCGGCCTCGGCGGCAGCGCCTCCACCGACGCCGGCGCCGGACTCCTGCAGGCCCTCGGCGCGCGCCTGCTCACCGCCGACGGCGACGACATCGCCCCCGGCCTCGCTGGCCTCGAGACTCTGACGAGCGCCGACCTCGCACCGGCTCTCGCCGCCCTCGAAGGCGCCTCCCTGATCGCCGCGAACGACGTCGCGAACCCCCTGCTCGGCACCGACGGGGCGGCCGCCGTCTACGGACCGCAGAAGGGACTCGGACCGGAGGCCGTGACCGCCGCCGACCGGACCCTCGCCGTGGCCGCGGCGCTGCTGGACCCGAGCGGCGAGGCGGCCCGCGCCGAGGGAGCCGGGGCCGCCGGCGGCGTCGGCTTCGCCCTGCTGCTGCTCGGGGCAACACAGCGCTCCGGCGCCGATGTCGTGCTCGAGCTCGCCGACTTCGACGCGCGCCTGGAGCACACGGACCTCGTCGTGACGGGGGAGGGGAAGCTCGATGTCCAGACCCTCCAGGGCAAGGGCCCGGCGGAGGTCGCCCGCCGCGCGGCCGCGGCCGGTCTGCCCGTCCTCGCCGTCGCCGGAGCCGTGACCCTCGATCAGCAGGAGCTCGCCTCCGCCGGGATCGAGGAGGCCTTCGACCTCGTCTCCCGCGCCGCGGACGTGCCCGACGCGATCGCGCGCGGCGAGGCGCTGCTGGAGGAGGTGGGCCGTGAGATGGGACGCGCCCTGCCCGCCCTCCTCCGCGACTCCCGGGCCGCATCGAGCCCACTGCCGTAGACTCCCCGATCGTGGCTTCCATCGACTTCTCCGAAGAGATCCCCCGGCTCCGCTCGACCCTGTCCTCGATCGAGCAGGTGACGGACGTCGACGCCCTCGATAAGAAGATCGCGGACCTGGAGAAGCAGGCCTCCGCCCAGGACCTCTGGGACGACGTCGAGAACGCCCAGAAGGTCTCTTCCGCGCTCTCCCACGCCCAGTCCGAGCGGCGCCGCATCTCCGAGCTCGCCTCCCGCATCGAGGACCTCGAGGTGATGGTCGAGCTCGCCGCCGAAGAGGACGACCCCGACACCCTCGCCGAGGCCGAGGCCGAGGTGGTCAGCATCCACAAGACCCTCGACGAGCTCGAGGTGCGCACGCTGCTGTCGGGCGAGTACGACGAGCGCGACGCCGTGATCACCATCCGTGCCGGCGCCGGCGGCGTGGACGCCGCGGACTTCGCCGAGATGCTGATGCGGATGTACCTGCGCTGGGCCGAGAACAACGGCTACTCCACCAAGGTCATGGACACCTCCTACGCCGAGGAGGCGGGGCTGAAGTCGGTGACCTTCGAGGTCGCCGGCCCCTTCGCCTACGGCACTCTCTCCGTCGAGGGCGGCACCCACCGCCTGGTGCGCATCAGCCCCTTCGACAACCAGGGCCGCCGCCAGACCTCCTTCGCCGCGGTCGAGGTGATCCCGCTGATCGAGTCGACCGACCACATCGAGATCCCCGAGAACGACCTGAAGATCGACGTCTTCCGCTCCTCCGGTCCGGGCGGCCAGTCGGTGAACACCACCGACTCCGCAGTGCGCATGACCCACCTGCCCACCGGCACCGTCGTGTCGATGCAGGACGAGAAGTCCCAGATCCAGAACCGCGCCGCGGCGCTGCGCGTCATGCAGTCGCGCCTGCTGCTGCTGAAGAAGGCCGAGGAGGCCGCCGAGCGCAAGGAGCTCGCCGGCGACGTCAAGGCGTCCTGGGGCGACCAGATGCGCTCCTACGTGCTGAACCCGTACCAGATGGTGAAGGACCTGCGCACCGAGTACCAGGAGGGCAACCCCTCCTCCGTCTTCGACGGCGAGATCAGCGGCTTCATCGACGCGGGCATCCGCTGGCGTGCCGAGCAGGGCAAGAACCAGGACTGATCGACGTACTGGCGAGGGACGAGCCGGTAGGAGATCAGTCAGGACGGCGCAGGACTGAGTGACCTGATCCACCCCGGGTTTGACCAGGTTTTGACCCGACCCCTGTCCACAGCGCCGTGGAAACACGACCGTGCGCCCCTACGCTGGGAGCGCCAGACTTTCCCCCTGATGTGACAGGCAGCAGTGATCCGTTTCGACGACGTCACCAAGACGTACATGCGTGGCCAGCACCCCGCGGTGGAGAACCTCGACATCGAGTTCACCCGCGGGGAGTTCGTGTTCCTGGTCGGTGCCTCCGGCTCGGGCAAGTCGACCCTGATGAGGATGGTGCTCAAGGAGGTCGCCCCCACCCGCGGCACCGTCTACGTCGCCGGCAAGGACCTCTCCCGGATCCCGTCCTGGAAGGTGCCGGCGCTGCGCCGCGACATCGGCATGGTGTTCCAGGACTTCCGCCTGCTGCCCTCGAAGACCGCCTACCAGAACATCGAGTTCGCGCTCGCGGTGATCGGCACGCCCCGCAAGGTGGTGCGCCGCCTGGTCCCCGAGATGCTCGAGATGGTGGGCCTGGAGGACAAGGGCAAGCGGCTCCCGCACGAGCTCTCCGGCGGTGAGCAGCAGCGCGTCGCGATCGCGCGCGCCTACGTCAACCGCCCCTCGATCCTGCTGGCCGACGAGCCCACCGGCAACCTCGACCCCGCCACCGCAGAGGGCATCCTGGACCTGCTCGCCGAGATCAACGAGCGCGGCACCACCGTCGTGATGGCCACCCATGACCGCGCCGCCGTGGACCGCATGCGCCGCCGCGTCGTGGAGATGGTCGGCGGCAAGGTGGTGCGCGACGAGGAGCAGGGCGGCTACGAGACCCCCGCCCCGGTCAGCGTGATCTCCGGGCACCTGCCCGACGACTCCACCCACCGCGAGGAGCACCCACTGGACGACGAGGAGCTCGTCGCCGACTGGGACGGGGCGCCCGAGTCGCCCGCCGCCGAGCGCGAGAGCGCCGAGGAGCACGCCGGCCCCGCCGGACCCGACCGCCCCGTCGAGGTCGACGGGCCCGACGCGGCCGACGCCGGCACCGACCCGTCGGCCGAGGACCGCCCGGTCGCACGGGACGTGCTGGAGGAGGACCTGATCGACGAGCGCGAGGCCCGCCGGGTGCGCGAGTCCGAGGACTTCACCGGCGACTTCGACCAGGACCAGGAGGAGCTGCGATGAGGGCCCGCTACATCCTCGGCGAGATCCTCACCGGCCTGTGGCGGAACATCGCCATGGTCATCTCCGTCGTGATCGTCACCGCCGTGTCGCTGACCTTCGTGGGCACCGGCGTGCTGATGCAGAAGCAGATCATGGACATGAAGTCGACCCTGGTCGAGCAGTCCCAGGTGACGATCTTCCTGTGCTCCCCGCACTCGACGGCCTCCTCCTGCGCCGGCGGCGCCGCGACCGACGCCCAGATCGACTCGGTCCGCGAAGCGCTCGAGGGCGAGGTCCTCTCCCCGTACATCGCCTCCGTCGAGGAGCGCGACCAGGAGGAGGCGCTCGCGATCTACCAGGAGCAGTTCGCCGGCGAGTCCTTCGTCTCGAACTTCACCGCCGAGGACATGCCGGTCTCCTTCCACATCACCCTCAGCGACCCCGACGACTCCGCCGCCGTGGTCGAGTTCTTCCAGGGCCGCGACGGCGTGGACGAGGTCACCGACCTGCTGAGCACCTTCGCCCCCTTCATCGACGTGCTGAACCAGTCCACGCTCTTCGCGCTCGGGCTCGCGGTGCTGATGCTGGTGGCCGCGGTGCTGCTGGTCGCCACCACGATCCGGATGTCGGTCGCCGGCCGGCGCCGCGAGATCGCGATCATGCGCCTGGTGGGCGCCTCGAACCTCTTCATCCGTCTGCCCTTCCTGCTCGAAGGAGCGGTCGCCGCGATCATCGGCGGCCTGATCGCCTCGGGGATGCTCTGGCTGGGCCTGCACCATCTCGTCCAGGGCTGGCTCGCACCGACCCTCGGCGAGCAGCTGATCATGGTCTCCACCGCAGACCTCGTCTGGGCCGCACCCCTGCTGGTCGTCCTCGGCGCCGTGCTGTCGATCGCCTCGTCGGTGGTCTCCCTCAACCGCTACCTGAAGGTGTGAGCATGTCCTCCAGAAGTCTGCGCCGCCCCCTGAGCCTCCTCGCCGCCGCCGCGATCCTGGCCGCAGGCATGCTCACCGGCCCCGTCGTCTCGCCGGCCACCGCCGAGGGCAGCAAGGACGACAAGATCGCCGAGCGCGCGGAGGTCGACCAGCAGCTCGAGGACCTCCGCATCGAGCTGAGCGACGTCAACGACGATCTCGCTGGCACCTATCTCGCGCTCGCGGAGACCGAGCTGCTGATCCCGCAGGCGCAGCAGGACCTCGAGGACGCGCGGGTCGCGCTCGGCGAGGCGCAGGAGGAGGACCGGAAGGTCGGCGAGCGCCTCACCGAGGCCGAGGAGGAGGAACGGCGCCTCTCGGGCGAGGTCGAGACCGGCCAGGAGGAGGTCGACCGCAGCGACGACGAGCTCGCCACGGTCGCGCTGTCCGCCTACAAGGGCGGCGGGATGCCCAGCCCCTCGTCGGTGTACGTCGGCAACAGCTCCCCGCAGGACGCGGTGGACCGCTCGATGAACTACCGCCTGACGATGGCCTCCCAAGGGACCCGTCTGGGCGCGCTGCGCACGGACCAGTCCGTCACCGAGAACTCCGCCGAGCGCCTGTCGGCCGTGCGCGAGGAGATCAAGCAGCTCAAGATCGACGCGGAGGACGCGCTCGAGCGCACCCGTGTCGCCGAGGAGGAGGCGACCGAGGCGAAGAACGAGCTCGACGCGCTGTACGAGACGCAGAAGACCCAGCGCGACGACCTCGAGGCGAAGAAGACGAAGTACGAGGGCGACCAGAAGTCCCTCGAGACCCGCAGCTCCACCCTCGACGACGAGATCGAGGAGCTCGCCGAGCAGGAGCGCGAGCGCGAGGAGAGGCTGAAGGCCCAGCAGCAGCAGAAGAGCAGCGGTGGCAGCGCCCCGGTGGCAGGCTCCGCGAACACCGGCGGCGGCTGGGTCTACCCCGTCAACGCGCGGCTGAACTCGAACTTCGGCTGGCGCGTGCACCCCATCTACGGCACGAAGAAGCTGCACGCCGGGGTGGACTTCCCCGTCGCCTGCGGCGTGCCCGTCGGCGCGGCGCACTCCGGCCGCGTCATCGCCCGCACCTACAACAACGGCGCGGGCAACAAGCTCATCGTCAGCCACGGCATCATGAACGGCCGCCTGGTCACGACCTCCTACCACCACCTGCAGGGCTTCGCGAAGCCGGTCGGCGCGCAGGTCTCGGCGGGGGAGACCGTCGGCTATGTGGGCACCACCGGGTCCTCGACCGGCTGCCACCTCCACTTCGAGACCCATGAGGACGGCAACGCGGTCAACCCCGCGAAGTACCTCTGACCCCGGCCCGTCCGGGTGTGCGCCCGCGGAGAAACCGGTCGCGATCCTGCGCGGCCACGGCGTACGCTGGGACGTCCGATCGCGGCCGCGATCACCAGTGCAGCATCCGGAGACGGAGAGAAGGAGGACCCATGTCCGCGAAGAAGGCCGACAAGAAGAAGGCCGCCGCGAACGAGGGACCCCAGAAGAAGCTCATCGCCTCGAACAAGCGGGCGTTGCACGACTACTTCATCGACCAGACCTGGGAGGCAGGCATCGTCCTGACCGGCACCGAGGTGAAGTCGCTGCGCGACCGGGGCGCGTCCCTGATCGACGGCTACTGCTACGTCGACGCCGGCGAGGTGTGGATGGACAACGCCCACATCGCCCCGTACGTCAAGGGCACCTGGACCAATCACGCCGCCCGCCGCAAGCGCAAGCTGCTCATGCACAAGCAGGAGATCGAGAAGCTCGCCAGCAAGTCCCGTGAGAAGGGCTTCACGATCGTGCCGCTGGAGATGTACTTCCTCGGCTCGCACGCCAAGGTCAAGATCGGCCTGGCTCGCGGCAAGAAGGAATGGGACAAGCGCCAGACCCTGCGCGAGAAGCAGGACCTGCGCGAGGCGCAGCGCGCCATGCGCCACCGCGAGCTCGCCTGAGCCCCCCGCTCACCGCCTGATCGGTCGACGTCCCCTCGGCGCGGGCGGGTCGATCGGTCGGCCCGCACGACGGGAACCGGTCAGCCGTCCAGGTCGCGCCGCTCAAGGCGACGCACCGTCTGCCGGCTGGACTCGATGACGTCCTCGGCGGCGACGCCGAGCCGCTCCCGCATGTACAGCGCACGCTGCGCGTCCTCGAGCGACGCCTCCCACAGCCTCCCCGCCGCCCGGGGCCGCTGATCGCGCTGCTCGGCGAGGGCGTGCTCGAAACGGCACTTCGCCCGGTGCTGGAACACGGAGGCCAGCGCCGAGAGTGACGACGGGGAGGTGGGGTCCTCCAGGCCCGTCTCCTCGGCGGCGAGGTCCAGCTGCTCCTCCGCCGCGACGAAGGCGCCCTGCCACTGCAGCACGTGCGCGTACCGGGTGCGACGGACGGCCCGCATCACGGGGGAGAGCCCCGGCGCCTCGAGCGCCTGCCTGCCCGCGATCGCCGCCTCGTCCAGCCTTCCCAGCATCCGCAGGAACGCCACGGCTCGGGGATCGGTGGGGTGCGCCGCGCACCACTCGGCCAGGGCCGCAGGGTCCAGCACGATCTCGCGCAGGGTCTTGGGATCGATGCTGATGCGCGTGCCGGCGGCCTCGAAGCTGCTCATCGTCCCATCCTCCCCGCCGGTGCGGCTCATGGTCCAGGCTCCGTGGCGCACGCGCCAGGTAGCGGGTGGAGCGGTCCTGGTGAGGAGCGGGCTTCGCCGTGAGCTGAGGAATATCCGCTTCAGATCGTCGCGCGCTCGCGGTAGACTCGATCCACAGCGTTCCTCCCGGGGGGCGCTCGTGGGTGTTTGACAACCGAAGAGTGAGTGCGACGACGGCCAGAGCGCCGTCACGATAGTCACGCCTTCCCACGCCAGGGGCCGATCGGTTTCGACGGTAGTTGTCCAGCAAGGGGAAGCGGGCCGAGAATCCAGAGTCATCTCGTTAACGTCCTCTGGAAACCAATAAGTGCCGAACCCAAGCGCACTGACTTCGCTCTCGCTGCCTGATCAGCGTTAGCAGTCTGGAACCCCGGGGGTGCTCCTGACCCGGATCGTTCCATCATCTAAGGAGCCACTGCTGCCGACCCTGGTCACCGGGGAAGGATGAACATCTCAGAGTGACTGAGTCCGTCGACGACGTGTCCGTGGGATCGTCGGGACTGAGAAAACGCCAACACGGACTGCGCCCGGAGAAGCCCTGGCTCCGCACTATCGGACGCGGGTTCGATTCCCGCCGGCTCCACCATCGCACTCGCCGACGAAGGCCCCCTCACCTGCGCAGACGCGCGGGGGAGGGGGCCTTCGTCATGCCCGGGGACCTCGCTCGGCGGCGCCCCGCCCACCGCGGACCCGCAACGGACCGCAGGCGAGGCGCCGGGCGAGGCATCAGCGCACCGACGGGGCGGCGGCGCGGCTCTCCCGCGCCGCCCCGCTCGGCTCACCAGCTCAGGCCGTGCCCCAGCTGGCAGCGGTTCCCGTCGGTGTCGACGTGCATGTACGCCCGGCCGTCCATGTGCTGCTCCTTCGCGTAGCCGTGCACGTCGTTCCGGGAGGCGCAGCGCCAGTCCTCGTCCACGGCGGTCGCGCCCGCGTCGTCCGGGAAGGTGATCGGCAGCTTTCCCGTCGGCGCGAACTCGCCGAGCGCCGCGTCGACCAGCGCGCCGCGGTCGGTGTCGACGCCGACCAGGAGCGCGTCGGCCAGCGGCTCCACGTCGTCCAGCAGCCAGGGGCACTTCGCATCCGCCGCCACGGGCGACGTCGGAGAACGCCCGTCCCGGCGAGGCCTTGCCCGGTACGGTGGGCGGATGACCGGCACGCCGGATATCGCCCCCGTCCTCCCTCCTGCCGACCTGCCCGTGGACCTGCGCCGCGTGGAGCTGCTCTGCGCGTGGCTGCGGCCCGAGGAGGGCGTCGAGCTCGAGCGGATCAGCTGGGCGATCGGGAAGCGTCCCCGCGGTGAGGGCTGGGACAACGTGCTGTGGCCGATCGGGACCTTCGACGGCGCGCCTCTCGTGCTGCGGATCGCGCGACGCCGCATCTCCCGGGAGCTGCTCGGTCGGGAGGTGGCGGTGCTGCGCCGCCTGCGGGGGCTCGGCACCACCCTCCCGATGGACCTGCCGCGCGTGATCGCGACGGCCGAGGACGCCGTCGCGGTCGAGTGGATCGACGGGGTGACGGCCGCGGAGTCCGACGTCGCGAGGCAGGAGGAGGTCGCCGAGGACCTGGCCCGGATGCTGGCGACGATCCATTCCGGACCCGCCCCCGAGGTGGGAAGGAACCCGGTGCGCGGCGTGCCGCTCGCGACCCGGGCCGAGAACTTCGCGGCCGATCTCGAGCGGGCAGGTCTCGACGAGGACGCCGCGAGCCGCGCCGCTCGGACATGGCAGACGGGCATCGACGCCGAGGGATGGCAGGGCCGCGAGCTGCTGCTGCACGGTGACCCGCATCCGGGCAACGTCGTGGTCCCGTCGCCGACCTCCCCGGGCGCGGTGACCCTCATCGACTGGGGCGACACCACCCGCGGCGACCCGGCGAGCGATCTGGGCGGCCTGTTGCTCCACCCCTCCCGGTCAGCGACCGAGCTGCTCGGTGCATATCGGACCTCCGCGGCCTGGACCGGCATCGAGGACGACGCGATCTGGGAGGCGCTGCAGGCACGTGCTCGGGCCTGGGCCGTGCGCATGGCGCTCGCACTCGTGCTCGTCTACCCCGAGGGGCACCCGCTCGGACGCATCGGGCGGCGGCTGCTCGCGAGCTGACCGGGGCCGCGCGCACCTGCTGGACCGATCGGAGCCTTCGAGCGCCGTTCGATGCCGTTCAGGGGCTGTCCTCTCCCGTGCCGGCCAGCACATGGGCTGAAGGAGCGAGGCCCAGCCTCTCCCGGGCGATCTCCGGCCCGCGACAGGCGAAGGCCTCGGGCTCGTCCCAGCTGCCGCCGAGAGGGCCCGTGATCCAGGGCCCGTCCTCCCATTCCATGACGTCCTCGAGGCGCAGCAGGCGATGCGCGGCGAGGTCGAAGGCCTGCAGTCCGTGCTCGTGCGCGAGCTGGGTCAGCCGCCCGATCACCTTCCTGTCCGGCCCGAACAGGACCGGGGCGAAGGTCTGACCGTGCGCGGCCTCCGCGGTGTCCTCGTCCCTCCACGGGGACCGGGGGTCCGCGAGGTCTGCCGGGAACTCCTCGAGGACGGCCGCGGTGAAGCGCGCGATCCGCGGGGTGGGCGGCAGCGGAGGCGTGGGCGAGCCGACGAACTGCCCGGCGGTGTGCAGGTGCATGTGCAGGTCCGCGCACGCCGACTCGTCGTCGACGGGGGCGGCCCCGATCCAGAAGCCGATCCGATATCTCATGCCCCGGATCCTGCCCGGTGGGCGACGACGCGCCCCTGGGTTGTGCACAACGCCCAGGTCAGCACTCCGCGCGACGCCCCCTCCTCAGGCGGGCGCCGTGGCCGACGGCATCGCGATCGCCGCCTTCGAGCACAGGGACACCACTGGTGCCACCCGGTCGGACATGCAGGAGTTCACGGTCGACAGGCTCTCGGTCCGCGCGCAGGGCGGGTGGCGACGGCCGCGGCTGGTACCGCTGTGCGGCGCTGCCGGAGGTACGTTCGTCGGCGATGATCCCGGGGCTGCCCGTCGTCCCGCTGTGGGCCCCGTCGCCGCGGCCCGGAATCGGCACGACGGCGGCGGGGCCGCCCACGTAGAGTGGCCCCGCCATGACCGCGACCTCCTCGAACCCCGATCCGTCCGCCCCGCACCCTGCCGAGCAGGCCCCTGCCCCCGGGCCGCGGATCACCTACCCGGGAGACCTGCCCGTCTCGCAGCGCCGCGAGGACATCCAGAAGGCGATCTCCGAGAACCAGGTCGTGGTCATCGCCGGCGCCACCGGCTCCGGCAAGACCACCCAGATCCCGAAGATGCTCCTCGAGCTCGGCTACGGGCAGGACGGCCGGATCATCGGCCACACCCAGCCGCGCCGTATCGCCGCCCGCTCCGTCGCCCAGCGCATCGCGAGCGAGCTGGGGGAGAAGCTCGGCGAGGGGACCGTCGGCTACCAGGTCCGCTTCACCAAGGAGACCTCCCGCGGCACCCGGCTGAAGCTGATGACCGACGGCATCCTGCTGGCCGAGATCGGCCGGGACCGCCTCCTGACGCGCTACGACGCGATCATCATCGACGAGGCCCACGAGCGCTCGCTGAACATCGACGTGATCCTCGGCTACCTCCGCCAGATCCTCCCGCAGCGCCCCGACCTCAAGGTCATCATCACCTCTGCCACGATCGACCCCGAGCGCTTCGCCGAGCACTTCGCCGCGACGCTGCCCTCGGGGGAGAAGGAGCCCGCCCCGATCATCGAGGTCTCCGGGCGCACCTATCCCGTCGAGGTCCGCTACCGCCCCCTCGTGCTCGAGGCCGATGTCGACGAGGACGACGAGCTCGAGGACATCCACTCCATCGAACGGGACCTCACCGAGGCCATCACCGACGCGGTCGACGAGCTCGCCGCCGAGGGCCCCGGCGACATGCTCGTCTTCCTCCCGGGGGAGCGGGAGATCCGCGAGATCTCCGACTCCCTCGAGAAGCACCTCTCCCGCGGCACCCGCGGCCGCTCCGCCCTGCCCGTCGAGGTGCTGCCCCTGTTCGGACGGCTCTCCGCCCAGGACCAGCAGAAGATCTTCTCCCCGCCGAAGGCCGGCACCTACCGCCGCATCATCCTGTCGACCAACGTCGCCGAGACCTCCCTGACCGTCCCCGGCATCACCTACGTCATCGACTCCGGGCTCGCGCGCATCTCCCGCTACTCCCAGCGCACCAAGGTGCAGCGCCTCCCGATCGAGCCGATCTCCCAGGCCAGCGCGAACCAGCGCTCCGGCCGCTCGGGCCGCACCGCCCCCGGCATCGCGATCCGCCTCTTCTCCGAGGAGGACTTCGAGGGCCGGCCCGAGTTCACCGAGCCGGAGATCCTGCGCACCTCCCTCGCCTCCGTCGTGCTGCTCATGACGAGTCTCGGCCTCGGCGACGTGGAGTCCTTCCCCTTCGTCGAGCCGCCGGCCTCCCGCGCGATCACCGACGGCGTGCGCCTGCTCGAGGAGCTCGGCGCGATCGAGCCCGACGAGCGCGCACCGGGCGGTCGCCGGCTCACCCGGGTCGGCCGCACCCTGGCCCGCTTCCCGCTGGACCCGCGCATGGCGCGGATGCTCATCGAGGCCGGCCGGCTCGGCGCGCTGCGCGAGGTGCTGATCATCGTCGCGGCCCTGTCGATCCAGGACCCGCGCGAGCGGCCGCTGGGTCAGGAGCAGCAGGCCAGGGAGAAGCACAAGCGCTTCGAGGACGAGACCAGCGACTTCCTCTCCTTCCTGAACCTGTGGAACCACCTGCAGGAGCGGCGCGACGCGCTCTCCTCCAGCGCCTTCCGCCGGGAGGTGCGCGCCGAGCACCTCCACTACCTCCGCATCCGCGAGTGGTGGGACCTGCACGCCCAGCTGCGGGACATGGCCAAGGACGCCGGGCTCTCCCGCAACGACAACGATGCGAGCCCGCAGGCGATCCACCAGGCGCTGCTGGCGGGGCTGCTCAGCCATGTCGGCCTGCTGGACGACCGCACCCGTGAGTACTCCGGTGCCCGCGGCGCACGCTTCGCGCTGTGGCCCGGCTCGACGCTGGCGAAGAAGCGACCCGACTACGTCATGGTCGCCGAGCTCGTGGAGACCAGCCGGCTGTGGGGCCGCACCGCCGCCCGCATCGACCCCGCCTGGGCGGAGGAGACCGGTGCGCACGTCGTCAAGCGCTCCCACTCCGCCCCGCACTGGTCCTCCAAGCGCGCCTCCGCCATGGCGCACGAGAAGGTGACGCTGTACGGCGTGCCGCTGGTCGCCGACCGCGTCGTCGGCTACGGCCGCATCGACCCCGAGGCCGCGCGCGACATCTTCCTGCAGAACGCCCTGATCGAGGGGGACTGGCGCACCCGCCACCACTTCTTCCGCGACAACCGCGCCCTGATCGCCCGGCTCGAGGAGCTCGAGGCGAAGACCCGGCGCCGCGACCTGCTGATCTCCGACGAGCAGCTCTTCTCCTTCTACGACGCGCGGATCCCGAAGGACGTCGTCTCCGGCCGACACTTCGACACCTGGTGGAAGAAGGCCCGCCACGAGACCCCGGCTCTGCTCACCCTCACCGAGCAGGACCTGCTGGCCGCCGACGAGGAGGTCACCGAGGCGATCCGCTCCGACTTCCCCGACACCTGGGTGCAGGGCGACATCACCCTGCCGCTGAGCTACTCCTTCGGCGAGGTCGGGGCGAAGGGCGCCGACGGCGTGACCGCCACGATCCCCCTCGCGGTGCTGAACCGCCTCGCACCGCGCGGCTTCGACTGGCTCGTGCCCGGCATGCGCGAGGAGCTGGTCACCGAGCTGATCCGCTCCCTCCCGAAGCCGATCCGCCGCCACCTGGTCCCCGCCCCCGAACGGGCCAAGGCCGTCGCAGGGACCCTGCACGACGACGACCCCGACGGCGGCGAGGCGTTCGTCGAGGCGGTCGCCGACGAGCTCGTGGCCCTGCCCGGCGTGCCCGAGGACCTGCCGCTGTACGGCGCCGAGTTCGACCTGACGAAGCTGCCCGCCCACCTGCGGATGCACTTCCGGGTCGTGGACGGCAAGGGCCGTGAGGTCGGCGCCGGCGATGACCTCGAGGCGCTGAAGCAGCGGCTGAAGAAGCGCGTGGACTCGACCGTCTCCAGCCAGTCCACCGAGATCGCGCGCACCGACCTGCCCAGCTTCCCCGCCGGCGGCGTGCCGGCCGTCCACGAGTCCACCGTCGGCGGTCTCAAGGTCACCGGCTACCCGTCCCTCGTCGCCCGGCGCGGCAAGGACGGCCGGCTCGAGCGGGTCGACCTCGCCGTCCTCGCCACGGCCGACGAGCAGGCCCTCGCCCACCGTGAGGGCGTCATCGCGCTGATCGACCGGGAGATCGGCACCGACCTCTCCCGCGTGCTGAACGCCCTGCCCAATCCCACGAAGCTCGCCGTCTCCGGCTCCGACTACGCCTCCACCGCCGCGCTCCTGGCCGACGCCTCCCGCGCCGCGACCGTGCACCTGGCGGGGCAGGCCCAGGTGCGCACCCGCGCGGAGTACGAGCAGCTGGTGGAGACCGTGCGGCAGCGGCACGACGAGCTCGCCGCCGGCGCGGTGAAGGACGCCGCCGCCGCGCTCGCCGTGAACGCGAAGCTGCAGCGCGAGCTGGGCCGGGCCACCTCCCTCGCGGTCCTCTCGCATCTCACGCAGATCCGCGAGCACGCCGCCTCCCTGCTCGGCGACGGGTTCATCTCCCGCACCGGGATCGCACACCTCGGGGACCTCTCCCGCTACCTGCAGGCCGATCTGCACCGGCTGGAGAAGCTGCCGGAGAACCCGCGCAGGGACGAGCAGCTCGCCTGGCAGATCGGGGACCTCGAGCAGTACTGGGCCGCGCAGAAGCAGAAGCTCTCCGCCCGTCGCCGCGCCGAGCCCGACGTGCAGGAGATCGACTGGCTGCTCGAGGAGCTGCGGGTGAGCCTGTTCGCGCAGACCCTCGGCACGGCGCAGACCGTCTCGGACAAGCGGATCCGCAAGGCGATCGCCGAGCTCTGCGCCTGAGCGGCACCGAGGCGACGGGCGCCTCCGCGCCGTGACCTGCGCGTGACCCATGCCCCTCCCAGCCGGTCCCCAGGACGTCCTACGAAAGCTTTACCGAAGTCGTCCGACAGGCCGACGAGCCGGCTCCTCACGCCGCGCCGAGGCCCCGCGACAGGCGTCCAGGAGAGGGCACGACCGGGGGTGACGCCGCGACGAGCTCCGTGCCACGGACTTCCATGGCGAGGTCATGCGCAGATCAAACCGCAGGCCGCAGCGCTGTCCGGGAGTTCCTGGTGCCCTTCACAGGATCCGGGATGCCTCGTTACGTTGTCAGCACCCCGCCCCGAGAGCTCGACGAGCCCGGAGCCCTCCGCACCGAAGGAACCCCGATGCCCGTCTCGCCGTCTGCCGCGCTCTCCCGCCGTCACCTGCTCCTCGCCGGCGCCGTCGGCCTCTCCTCCCTCGCCGCGCTCGGCTCCATCGCCCCCGCCCGCGCCGAGGACGTCTGGACCGAGGAGTTCATGACCCGTCCCGAGACCCGCGAGGGCTTCCTCCTGGACGCCATGGATGAGTGGCAGGTCGAGAACGCGAAGTTCATCATCGCGGTGATCAAGGGGCACGGCCTCGACGAGCAGGCCGCGACGATCACCCTCGCGACCGCGATCGTGGAGTCCTGGCTGCGCAACTACGAGCCCGCCGTCGACCTCGACTCCGGCGGCCTGTTCCAGCAGCGCCCCTCGATGGGCTGGGGCACCTACGACGAGGTGCGCCACAAGAAGCGCGCGATCGACGCCTTCCTGGGCCTGGGCGACCACTCCGAGGCCCCCGGACTGCTGGACCTCGCCCCCGACTACCGCGAGTGGGCGCCCGGCGAGGCCGCGCAGGCCGTGCAGATCTCCGCCCACCCCGAGCGCTACGCCGAGCAGATCCCCGCCGCACAGACCCTCTGGGCCCGCTACGCCGGGGACGTCGCCGCGTACACCGACTGATCCTCACTCGCCGGCATGCAGGCGCCCGAGCACTGGTGCGCGTGCCGAGTCCGCGATCGATCTGACACACTCGACCTCGGCGGTGAACCGGTGCCGTCCCGGACGAGCGGAGATCGACGATGGCGCGGAACCCAGCACGCCCTCGCTCACGCGCCGGCGGGGCTGCGGCGCTCGCCCTGACCGTGCTCCTGGCCGGGTGCGGCTCCGTGCAGGAGCTTGATCCCCAGGAGGCGGAGTCCCACTACGACGCGGTGATCGCTGATGTCCAGGCGGCGCTCGGCCACGAACTCGTCCACGCCCCCGCGACCCGCTCCTTCGAAAGCGAGGGCGGCGAGTGCCTCTTCACCCCGGGAGGCTACGAGGCGGACGGACTCGGGGCGGAGCTGGGGGCCGAGGAGAACTGGGACCCGGTCCTGGAGTCGCTCGACCCCGTGCTCGAGGAGCACGGCTTCGAGACGGTGGACGCCCCCCGCAGGGAGGGAGCCATCCTAATGATCGCGGTCGAGGACACCTACGGTGCGGAGCTGAGCCTCGGCGAGAACGGCATGGTGCGCATCCATGGAGCACGTGTGAGCGCGGAGGCGTGCGAGGGGCAGTGAGCCCGTCGGCGCGGCCGCGGAGCACTCGCGTCGGTGCCCAATGCGTTCGGCTAGCGCCGGATCACGCCGGTTGCAGGAGGACCGCGCCTCGACGCTCCGTCGTGGAGGCCCTCACCTCGACCACCAGCACCCGGCCTGCTCCACGAGGACCGTGCTGTCCGTGCTCTCGTCCATCATTCTCCGATCCCGGTCATCACGATGTCATTGGCGAAGGTCGGATCGCTGGGGTCTACCCGCACCTCGGGCGGGCTCCCCGCGTTCGCACCGTGCGGGTTGGTCAGGATGATCTCACCGGTGGACTCGTCGTACCCGCTGACCTGGTAGACGTGCGCGGCGACGAGGTCGTCGGCCGATGAGCCCATCGGGGCGATCGGATCGGTCATCACCGTGATCGGTCGTCCCGCATCGATCGCCTCCCGGTACTCCTCGAAGGAGGGCTGTCCGCCCAGCGTGCTCGTCTCGGTGGATCCTCCGGTGATCATCTCGATGCCTGCCGCAGGGGTGTCGGCCGAGACGGCGGTCCCAGCGATTCGTACAGCGCCGTGATCCTCTCGTCGCCGTCGCGCAGGGCGCGCGCATGCCCCATCACCTGCTCGGTGTCCGCTCCCAGGAACTCCATGTGCTCACGCTCTTCTCGTCGCCCCACGGGTCCCCCGCCCGTCCACGCACACTCAAGCAGGGTTCCCGACATCGCGCCATCGGCAGAACTCCCCATCCTCGGAACGGCCGCCGCCGCAGCCTCCGGGCAGCCGTCCTGACCTGCGGGTCGCGCGGTCGATCCGAGCAGGTCGAGCGCGTTAGGCTGTGCCCTATGTCACCGATGCCATCCGTCAGCTATTCCATCACCGTCCGTCTGGAGTTCGCGGCACGCTCCGCCGCGGTCAGCGACATCACCGGCCGCATCGAGCAGCACGGGGCGACGGTCACCGCGCTCGACGTCTCCGCCTCCGGGCCCGAGCGCATGCGGGCGGACATCACGGTGCTCACCAGCGGCCACGATCACGCGATGGAGGTCGTCGAGTCGCTCAAGGAGCTCGAGGGCGTCGAGCTCGGCAAGGTCTCGGACCGCACTTTCCTCGCCCACCTGGGCGGCAAGCTGACGGTCGAGTCGAAGCTCCCGATCCGCCACCGCGACGACCTCTCGATGATCTACACCCCGGGCGTGGCCCGCGTGGTCAAGGCGATCGCCGAGAACCCCGAGGACGCGCGCCGCCTGACCATCAAGCGCAACACCGTCGCCGTCGTCTCCGACGGCTCCGCGATCCTGGGCCTGGGCGACCTCGGGCCGCTCGCCGCGATGCCGGTGATGGAGGGCAAGGCCGCCCTGTTCAAGCGCTTCGCGAACATCGACGCGTTCCCGATCTGCCTGGACGCCCACTCGGTCGACGACATCGTCGCCCACGTCAAGGCGATCGCGCCCGTCTTCGCCGGCATCAACCTCGAGGACATCTCCGCCCCGCGATGCTTCGAGATCGAGGACCGTCTGCGCGCCGAGCTCGACATCCCCGTCTTCCACGACGACCAGCACGGCACCGCGATCGTGGTCGTCGCCGCGCTGCGCAACGCCCTGCGCGTGGTGGAGAAGGACATCTCCACCGCCCGGATCGTGCTCTCCGGCGCCGGCGCCGCGGGCACCGCGATCCTGCGCCTGCTGCGCGCGGCCGGTGCGCGCGACATCATCGTCACCGACCTCGACGGCATCGTCCACGAGGACCGCGAGAAGCTCGAGGGGCGCCTTCCGTGGATCGCCGAGGTCACCAACCCGCGCCAGCTCACCGGCACCCTGCAGGACGCGGTCGCGGGGGCCGACGTGTTCATCGGCGTCAGCGCCGGGAACATCCTCTCCGCCGAGGACGTCGCGACGATGGCGGACCGCGCCGTCGTCTTCGCGATGGCGAACCCGACCCCGGAGATCGACCCGGCCGAGGCGGTCAAGCACGCCGAGGTCGTCGCCACCGGGCGCAGCGACTTCGCCAACCAGATCAACAACGTCCTCGCCTTCCCCGGCGTGTTCCGCGGGCTGCTGGACGCCCACGCCACCCGGGTCAGCGACCGGATGCTGCTGGCCGCGGCGAACGCCCTGGCCGACGTCGTCAGCGCCGAGGAGCTCAACCCCACCTACATCGTCCCCAGCGTCTTCCACGACGGGGTGACCAAGGCGGTCGCGAGCGCGGTCGAGCAGGTCGCCCGCGAGGAGGCCGGCACCATCGACACGATCACCGGGACGATGACGGCGGTCTACGCCGACGAGATCACGCTGAACGGCTGACCCCGCCGCGCCGCTGGGGCCGTGGCGGCCCCGGCGGCGTCGGACCGGTGCGCTCGCGGGCCGGGAGCGGCCCGTCGGGCGGCCGCTCGGCGCTGCGGCCGCTCGGATCCATGGCAGCTCGGATCCAGGGCCGCTCAGCGCTGCGGCTGCTCGATCGGCGGGGCCGACGGCTCCACCTCGCGCTCGGCGGCGGCGCGGCGCAGCATCCGCTCGCCGGCCCACAGCCCGAGGCCGAGCGCGATGCCGACCACGTCGAAGAGGACGTCCACCAGGTCGCCGGAGCGGCCCGGGATCGCGATGTGCTGGACGAGCTCGACCACCAGGGCGTGGACCAGCGCGACCACCACGACCCAGCCGATCGGGAAGCGCCGCGCGGGGGCGAGGACCCGTCCGGCGGTGAACACGGTGGCCGCGAAGAGGAGCAGGTGCACGGCCTTGTCCAGCCCCGGCAGGCCGATCCCGCCCGGGGACAGCGGCAGGAAGAAACCGATGTTGAGCACCAGCGCGAGGCCGAGCAGGCCGGTCCGCCACGGCACGGAGCCGCCGACCCGCACGATCTCGACGGGGATCCTCCGGAAGAACTCGGCCACGCCATCCATGGGCCCAGTCTCCCAGGCCCGTGTCCTGTCCTCGCGGAGGCGGGGCCGCTAGGCTTCGACGAGCACGCCCGCGACCGAGGCAGAAAGCGAGGGAGGCTGTCATGACCTCCATGTCCTCCACGTCCGATCCGTCCCGCATGGACCCCTACTCCGATGACCCGGGGGCCGCGCCCACCGCCGTCCTGGACCGTCAGGTGCAGGAGCAGGAGCAGACCACCGACGACGGCGACCACGACCGGTTCGCGCACTACGTGCGCAAGGACAAGATCACCCAGGCCGCGCTCGGCGGCACGCCCGTGATAGCGCTGTGCGGCAAGGTGTGGGTGCCCGGCCGCGACCCCGACAAGTACCCGGTGTGCCCGGAGTGCAAGGAGATCTACGAGGGGATCCGCGAGCCGAACGACGGCGGCGACGGCACAGGAGGCAAGGGGGGCTCCGGCCGCGGCGGAGGTGGCTTCCGCGGCTTCTTCGGCGGTCGCCGCTGAGCCCCTGCCCTGCAGGAACCCGCCGCGAGGGCGGTGCCGCCGAGAGGCGGCGCCGCCCTCGCGTCGCCCCCGCGGACTTCCTCACATCGGGCAGGTGGGCGGGTCGTCGGTCCCCGGCGGTACGGTGGTCCACGCCGTGAACACCACTCCCTCCCTCTTCTCCCAGAGCGACCCCCGCCAGCCCTCCGAGGCCGCGGCGAGGACGCTCCCCGTCGCCTACCCCGAGCGCGCCGCCTGGGGCACCGTCCCCAAGCTCCGCGCCTGGCAGGCCGAGGCCCTCGAGATGTACCGCACCCGGGCGCCGAAGGACTTCCTGGCCGTCGCGACCCCCGGCGCCGGCAAGACGACCTTCGCGCTGCAGATCGCGGCGGGGCTGCTCTCCGAGGGGACCGTCCGACGGGTCACCGTCGTCGCCCCGACGGAGCACCTGAAGACCCAGTGGGCCGACGCCGCCGCGCGCGTGGGCATCTCCCTGGACCCGAACTTCTCCAACTCCCAGGGCGCGCACGGCAGCCACTACCAGGGCGTCGCGGTGACCTACGCCCA
This sequence comes from Brachybacterium sp. SW0106-09, assembly GCF_001293905.1. Taxonomy (NCBI): domain Bacteria; kingdom Bacillati; phylum Actinomycetota; class Actinomycetes; order Micrococcales; family Dermabacteraceae; genus Brachybacterium; species Brachybacterium sp. SW0106-09. Next base: position 7,352 of record NZ_BCAK01000021.1, on the reverse strand, counting down.
GATCGGCATGCACCCGGCGCTGCACCGCGCCCGCACCGAGGCGGACCGCACCCTGGTGATCCTCGACGAGATCCACCACGCCGGCGACTCCCGCACCTGGGGCGACGGGGTGCGCGAGGCCTTCGACCCCGCCACGCGGCGCCTGGCCCTGACCGGCACGCCGTTCCGCTCGGACGACTCCGAGATCCCCTTCGTCACCTACGAGGAGGACGCGGAGGGCTTCGCCCGCTCGAAGGCGGACTACACCTACGGCTACGGCGAGGCGCTGCGCGACCACGTCGTGCGCCCGGTGCTGTTCATGACCTACTCCGGGCGCATGCACTGGCGCACGAAGACGGGCGACGAGGTCTCCGCCCAGCTCGGCGCGCTGGAGACCAAGGACATCACCCAGCAGGCCTGGCGCACCGCCCTGGACCCCAAGGGGGAGTGGATCCAGTCCGTGCTCTCGGCCGCGGATCGGCGCCTGACCGAGGTGCGCCGCCACGTGCCCGACGCGGGCGGGCTCGTCATCGCCACCGATCAGAAGGCCGCCCGCTCCTACGCCGCGACCCTCCACGACCTCACCGGGCAGGCGCCCACCGTGGTGCTCTCGGACGACGAGGGCGCCGGTAAGCGGATCGAGGACTTCTCCGCCTCCGACGACCGCTGGATGGTCGCGGTGCGCATGGTGTCCGAGGGCGTGGACGTGCCGCGCCTGTCCGTCGGCGTCTACGCCACCTCGACCTCCACCCCGATGTTCTTCGCCCAAGCCGTGGGCCGCTTCGTGCGCTCGCGGACCCGCGGAGAGACCGCGAGCGTCTTCCTGCCCACCGTCCCGATCCTGATGGCGCACGCCGCCGCGATGGAGGAGGAGCGCGACCACGTCCTGGACCGTCGGCCGAAGACGGGCGATGAGGAGACCGGGCTCGACGAGTTGCTGATCGAGCAGGCCAACCGGCCCGAGCAGGCCAGCGACCAGCTCGAGATGAGCTTCGAGGCGCTCGAGTCGGAGGCCTCCTTCGACCGGGTCCTGTTCGACGGCGGCGAGTACGGCGCCGGCGGCATGATCGGCTCGGAGGACGAGCAGGAGTTCCTCGGCATCCCCGGGCTGCTGGACGCCGACCAGATGCGGGTCGTGCTCCAGCAGCAGCAGGCCCAGCAGCAGGCCCGACGCCAGAAGAGCGGTGCGGACCAGCAGCCGACGACCCCCGGCGTGGTCGACCACCGCCGCCTCATGGACCTGCGCAAGGAGCTCAGCTCCCTGGTCTCGGCGTGGGCGAAGAAGTCCGGCACCCCGCACGGCTCGGTCCACAACACACTGCGCTCGCGCAGCGGCGGGCCCGCCGTCGCGCAGGCCAGCGCCGAGCAGATCGAGGAGCGGATCTCGATCGTCCGCGGCTGGTTCGTCGGCCGCCGCTGATCCCTGCCGACTCCCAACCCTGCCCGCGCGCTCAGCGCAGGACGCGGGCGGCCTCCGCGCCGTCGGTGAGGGTCGGGATCGCGATCTCGCCGTCGGGTCCGTCGTCGGCCGAGAGGCCCAGCTCCGCGAGGGAGGCGGCGTGGCGCTCGCGGGCGGCCTCGAGCCGTGCGGGGGCGCGCTTCGGGGCGACGTCCTCGCCGGCCTCGATCAGCGGCACCTGCAGCGGACGCAGCGAGGTGCGGGCCCAGTCAGGGTTGGACGTGCCGGAGATCAGCTCCGCCGTCAGCTCCCGCTCGAACTCCGCGACCTCCGCCTCGCCCGGGAGCACCAGCTCCGCCCGGGCCTGTCCGCCGACGACCATCCGGTACGCGGCCTTGCCCGCCCCCAGCGTCGCCTTGTCCGTCGACCGCTTGCCGACCGGATGCATCTGCCCGTCGGCGCCCTCGCGCTCGACGAGCTTGTACACGAAGCCGGGGGCGGGGTGCCCGCCGCCGGTCACCAGGCGGGTGCCGATCCCGTAGCCGTCCAGCGGCTCGTCCTTCAGCTCCTCGACCCGGTGCTCGTCGAGGTCGCCGGTGGCGGTGATGCGCGTGGAGGTGGCGCCGAGCGAGTCCAGCAGCTTCCGCACGCGCCCGGCCTGCTCGGCCAGGTCGCCGGAGTCCAGCCGCACCGCCCCGAGCCCGGGGCCGGCGATCTCCACCGCGGTGCGCACCGCGGACTCCACGTCGTAGGTGTCCACCAGCACGGTGGTGCCGGCGCCCTGGGCGGTGAGCTGGGCGCGGAAGGCGTCCTCCTCGCTGTCGAACAGCAGCGTGAAGGCGTGCGCGGAGGTGCCCGCGGCGGGGATGCGGTAGTGCGCGCCCGCGGCGAGGTTCGAGGTGGAGGCGAAGCCGACCAGGTACGCGGCGCGGGCCGCGGCGATCGCGGCATCCTCGTGCACGCGCCGCCCGCCCATCTCGATCAGGGGACGGCCCCGCGCGGCGGTGACCATGCGCGAGCCGACGGAGGCGACGCCGCTGTCGTGGTTCAGGATCGAGAGCACGACCGTCTCCAGCATCACCGCGCTCTCGAAGGTCCCCTCGATCCGCAGAACGGGGGAGTTCGGGAAGAACAGCTCGCCCTCCTGGTACCCGAAGACGTCGCCGGTGAACTCGTACTGCGCGAGATGGTCGAGGGTGTCCTCCCGCAGCGCGCCGGTGGAGGCGAGGTAGCGCAGGTCCGCGTCGTCGAAGCGGAAGTCCGCGATCGCGTCGAGCACGCGGCCGGTGCCGGCGAGCACGCCGTAGCGGCGCCCGGCGGGCAGGGAGCGGGTGAACACCTCGAAGACGCAGCGGCGGGAAGCGGTCCCCGCATCCCGGGCCGCCTCCAGCATCGTCAGCTCGTAGAGGTCGGTGAGCAGGGCGGAAGTCACGATGTCCACCGTAGTGCGTGGCGGGCGGGCAGGGGAGGCGGCGCGCCCCGTAGACTCGGTGCGCCGCTCACCCGGCGCCCCGGGCAGCGGCGAGACTCAGGAGGGATGTGCATGCCGGTCGATCTGCCGCGGGCGGAACCGCGGACGCGGACCCGCACCGATGCCGCGACGGAGGAGCGCACGACGCTCGAGACCGAGGGCCCCTGGTGCACCGTGGTCTGGAACGACCCGGTGAACCTCATGAGCTACGTCGTGTTCGTCTTCCGCCGCTACTTCGGGTACTCCCGCGTGGTCGCCGAGCAGCTGATGATGCAGGTCCATGAGGAGGGCCGCGCGATCGTCTCCCGCGGCTCGCGCGAGAAGGCGGAGACCGACGTGCAGGCCATGCACTCCTTCGGTCTGCAGTCCACGATCGAGAAGGCGGGGGAGGGCTGATGGCGCATGCGTTCCGACGTCGACCCGACGGCTCCCTCGCCTGCCGCCTCGACGGCGAGGAGAAGGCGATCATCGCCCAGGTCGCCCAGGAGACCGCGGACCTGATCCGCGGGGACCTCGGCATCGACCAGGGCGGGGACGCGCTGCGGCGCGCCGCCGAGAGCGAGGACCCGCTGCGCCGGCTCGAGGCCGAGTTCGCCGGTCGCGAGGCCCGCACCCCCTCGGACTCCGCCGTGCGGCGACTGTTCCCCGCCGCGTCGGAGGACCCGGCGCTCGCCGAGGAGTACCGACGCCTGGGCCAGCGCGATCTGGCCGACGTGAAGCTCGCCGACCTCCGCCGCGTGATGAGGATCCTCGACGCGGCCGGGGGAGGGCACAGCGAGGTGGTCCTGGACGAGGACGAGGCGATGTCGATGCTGCGCGCCCTGAACGACGTGCGGATCGTGCTCGCCGACCGGCTCGGCCTGCAGCGCGACGGCGACTTCGACACCGTCCGGATGCTCCAGCAGATCGGCGAGCGGGTCGAGGGCGCGGACTCCACCGGCGACGAGGAGCACGTCGGCTCCGACATCGTCATCGCCGTGTACGAGCTGCTGAGCTGGCTCCAGGAGAGCCTGCTGCGAGCCTTGGACTGACGGGTCGTCCGGTCGCGTGGCGGGTGTGGACGAACTGTGAAACGGCACGCAGTGAGCGCGCCGTCACTGCCCTGGACACCTGTCCGCACTAGCCTTGCCGGGATGAACAACGCGCCGATCGGGATCTTCGACTCCGGGGTGGGCGGCCTGACGGTCGCCCGCGCCGTGCTGGATCAGCTGCCGCAGGAGGAGCTGCTCTACATCGGCGACACCGAGCACGGACCCTACGGCCCCCGCCCGATCGCCGAGGTGCGCTCCCTCGCGCTGAAGATCATGGACCATCTCGTCGAGCACGGCGTGAAGATGCTCGTGATCGCCTGCAACACCGCGTCGGCCGCCGTGCTGCGCGATGCGCGCGAACGCTACGACGTGCCGGTCATCGAGGTGATCCAGCCGGCCGTGCGCCGCGCCGTCGCCGCGACCCGCAACGGGAGGGTCGGAGTGATCGCCACCCAGGGCACCGTCACCTCCCGCGCCTACGAGGACGCCTTCGCCGCGGCCCCGCAGCTCGACCTGATCACCCAGGCCTGCCCCCGCTTCGTCGAGTTCGTCGAGAACGGCGTGGTCAGCGGGCGCGAGGTGCTCGAGGTGGCCGAGGAATACCTCGCCCCGGTGCGCGAGGCGGGCGTGGACACGCTCGTGCTCGGCTGCACCCACTACCCGATGCTCGCCGGTCCCATCAGCTACCTGATGGGCCCGGACGTCACCCTCGTCTCCTCCGCGGAGGAGACGGCGCTGGACGTGTTCCGCCGGCTGCACGCCGCGGACGCCCTGCGCGAGACCGACCGCTCCCCGCGGCACGTCTTCTCCCAGACCGCCGAGGGCCGCGGCAGCGAGCAGTTCGCGCTGCTCTCGCGCCGCTTCCTCGGCCCCACCCTGGACATGACCGGCTCGCTGCCGGTGGTGAGCGCATGAGGGTCCACGTCATCGGCTGCTCCGGCAGCTTCGCCGGCCCCGAGGGCGCCGCCTCCAGCTACCTCCTCGAGCACGAGGACGAGGCGGGGCGCACCTGGCGGGTGCTGATGGACCTCGGCTCCGGGGCCTTCGGGCCGCTGCAGAGCGTGATCGACCCCGCCGATCTCGACGCGGTGATCATCTCCCACCTCCACCCCGACCACTACCTCGACCTCACCGGTCTCGAGGTGTTCTGGGCCTACCACTCCCGCACGGACCTGGGCCAGCTGTCGATCCACGCCCCGGCCCCGCTGCCGGACCGGCTCTCCGCGGTGCTCAGCCGCGAGGGGAACGTGCCCGACGGCGTGACCTGCTCCCCGTTCGAGCACCACCCGCTCTCCGACGGACACCGCTTCACGATCGGGTCCTTCTCCATCGAGACCCGCGCCGTGCTGCACCCGGTGGAGGCCTACGGCTTCCGCATCACCGCGGGTGACGCCGTCCTCGCCTACTCCGGCGACACCGACGCCTGCGAGGCGCTGGACGACCTGGCACGCGGCGCGGACCTGTTCCTGTGCGAGGCCGGCTACATCGAGGGTCGCGACGACCGCTTCACCGGCGTGCACCTGACCGGACGCCGCGCCGGCGAGGCCGCCGCCCGAGCCGGGGTGGGCCATCTCGCGCTCACCCACATCCCGGCCTGGACCGATCCGGCGATCCCGCTCGCGGAGGCGCAGGAGGTCCACTCGGGCCCGATCACGATGGTCCGCCCGGCCGATATCCTCGAGGTGACCGTCTGACCCACCCCTGAGGAGGCAGCTCCCGTGAGCCCCCAGACCGAGACCTTCGTCGGCGACCGCGTCGACGGCCGCACCCCCGACCAGCTGCGGGAGGTGCGCATCACCCGGGGCTGGCAGGACCAGGCCGAGGGCAGCGCGCTGATCGAGTTCGGCCGCACCCGTGTGCTGTGCACCGCGTCCTTCACCGAGGGCGTGCCGCGGTGGAAGAAGGGATCCGGCTCCGGCTGGGTCACCGCCGAGTACGCGATGCTGCCGCGGGCCACGAACACCCGCTCCCCGCGCGAGAGCGTGAAGGGGAAGATCGGCGGGCGCACCCACGAGATCTCCCGCCTCATCGGCCGCTCGCTGCGTGCAGTCATCGACCTTGATGCGCTCGGCGAGAACACCATCCAGCTCGACTGCGACGTGCTCCAGGCCGACGGCGGCACCCGTACGGCCGCGATCACCGGCGCCTACGTGGCGCTGGCCGACGCGGTCTCCTGGGCGAAGCGCCACACCGACCTGCCGGCCGCGTCCGAGGTGCTCACCGACACTGTCAGCGCCATCAGCGTCGGCATCGTCGACGGCCGGCCGCTGCTCGACCTCGAGTACCGCGAGGACGTCAGCGCCGACACCGACATGAACGTCGTGGTCACCGGCACCGGAGGCTTCGTCGAGGTGCAGGGCACCGCCGAGGGCACCCCCTTCGACCGTGCCGAGCTCGGCACCCTGCTGGACCTCGCGACCACCGGCTGCGCCCAGCTGGCCGAGATCCAGCGCGACGTCCTGGCCGCGCAGGCATGAGCGCCGCGTCCGATCCCGCGGCCGACGGGGGATCCGGCCCGGCCGACAGTGCCGTGCTCGGCGGTGACGCCCCGTCGGCAGGCGAGGCCGCGCCCGGTGGCGCCGGCCCGTCGGCCGACGGCGCCGCCGCAGGCTCCGTCACCGCCGGGGCGCGGGTCATCCTCGCCTCCCACAACGCGAAGAAGCTGCGCGAGCTGCAGCGGATCCTCGCCGCGGCCGTGCCCGGGCTCGCTCCCGAGCAGGTGATCTCCTCCGCCGGGATCGCACTGCCCGATGTGGTCGAGGACGAGGTGAGCTTCGAGGGGAACGCCCTGCTGAAGGCCCGCTCCGCCGCATCGGCGACCGGTCTGCTCGCCGTCGCCGATGACTCGGGCCTGGCCGTGGACGTGCTCGGCGGCGCCCCGGGCATCTTCTCCGCCCGCTGGTCGGGCCGTCACGGCGACGACGAGGCGAACAACGACCTGCTGCTCGCCCAGCTCTCCGACGTGCCCGACGCGCATCGCGGCGCCCGCTTCGTGTGCGCGGCGGCGCTCGTCGGCCCGGACCGCGTCGAGCACGTCGAGCGCGGCGAGATGACCGGTGTGCTGCTGCGGGAGCGACGGGGCGAGGGCGGCTTCGGCTACGACCCGCTGTTCCTGCCCGACGGGGAGGAGCTCACCTCCGCCGAGCTCACCGCCGAGGCGAAAGACGCGATCTCCCACCGCGGGAAGGCGTTCCGCGCGATCGCCCCGCACGTCGCCCGCCTCCTCGGCTGAGCCGCCGGCAGGCGCTGCCTCGGCCGCCCCGTCCCTGCACCGGCCACCCCATCCCCCCCCCAGGACCCGATGCTGCATCCCGACCGTTGCACCGGCCCGCCGGGTGCCGGTCCCGATGCGGCACTCGGCGGCGGGTCGACGGCCCGGGGCGGCCTGGCGGGTCCCCGACGGAATCGAGTGGCAGGTTTCGACCGGTATCACTGAGGCCGCCTCAACGGGTGAGTGCGACTCCTGAGGAGG
>NZ_BCAK01000020.1:0-82229 GCF_001293905.1 Brachybacterium sp. SW0106-09 | reverse complement strand
ATCTGGCTGCACCCACAGCGGCACATCGCCCTCCGGACTCAGGGCCCAGCCCGAAATCTGTTCACGATACGACTCCGCAGGAGCCGTGATATCTCCAGGATCAGTATCCTGGTCAAGAGATTCGCTCGCCCCGACCACAGAAGGCACCTCGCCACGCAATGGAGCATCCATCGCCTGAAGCACGTCTTCCCGTGGCAGCGCCTCGACGCCGTTATCGTCGAATAGTTTCGCCTCGACCTCGAGGACGCCCGCCGGCGAGAGAGTCTCCTCCGGGATCAGCATAGTCCCCCCACCCACCTCCTCTACAGAGACCGGCAGCGTCGGGTCAACCTTTTCAAACCCAGCGAATTGATCACTAATCCAAACTATATACCCAGGCCTAAATTGCCAGATACTGGAATGATCCTCTATCTCAAACAACTCGCTATCCGTTATGACGACATAGGCTGGATCCCATGCTCGAACTGCAGCCTTGACCAAATCCTGATGCCATGAAGCATCCGCGACAATTCCTTCACGGATGTCTACACCGAAGCGGTGCCTCAAGCGTCGCCGTCCCGCCACCTCCTGGGTGCCGCCCTCAGCGCGGCAGGTGAACTCCGACAGGCCAGAAGGGGAGAATTCTACGTCAGAGACAGACCCATTAGTCCGAAGATAGTCGTCGAATATCTGCACAAGGACCTCTCGCGTGCCATCCCAGCCAAGATTGCGTCGACGGCCATCCGAATAACCGAACACTTGCCAATCTTTACGATTCAGAATCGCTCCAGCCGAGCTCATAAATACCATGGATCCATCCGCAAGCCACTCTGCGGACTCAGAGACTCGAAGCCACTTAGCATCCAGATACATGACACCCGATCGCTCATCGGACACGCTATCGCTAGACTTGTTCAGTTGCCCAGACTGAAAGTTCATCGAATTTCACACCTTGACTAGTCTGGCTCATCGCATTTGAGGGTGTAGGAGGGGTCTGAAGCCTCCTGCTTCGAGGAGACTTCGGGCGATGTAGTGGGCGAGGTTGCGGAACCCGAGGGCGGAGCCGCGGAGGTGTTCGAGCCGGCCGTTGATCGCCTCGGTCGGACCGTTGCTGGTGCCGGGCCGGTCGAAGAAGGCCAGCACGTCAGCTGCGCGTTTCGTCAGCGTTCGGCCGAGCTTGACCAGCTCGGGCAAGGCGTCAGGTACCTTCTTGCTCAGCGCGGTGATGAGCTTATCCATCATCGCTTTGGCCTTCGCCCGGTCGGGTTCTCTGTAAGCGGCGACCATCGCCTGGTAGATCTCCCATGTCGCCTCGACCGCGACGTGCTTCTCGCGCTCGAACAGCGCGCTGAGACGCTCGCATTGGCGGTCGGTCAGCAGCTTGGTCCCGGTGTGGAGGGTGCGGCGAGTCTTGTAGAGCGGATCGTCCTTGCGGCCCCTGCGCTTGTGGAGCTGCTGCTGAACACGTCGCCGGCAGTCATCCAGAGCGTCCCCGGCCAGGCGGACGACGTGGAAGGGATCCATGACCGCGACCGCGTCTGGCAGAGCCTCGCCGGTCGCGGTCTTGAAGCCGGTGAAACCGTCCATCGCCACCACCTCGATGCGCTCCTTCCATGCCTCGGGGCGGGCGTCGAGCCAGGCCTTGAACGCCGCCTTGGAGCGGCCCGGGATCATGTCCAGCAGCCTCGCCGGGCCGGTCTTGTTCCGTGCCCGGGTGAGGTCGATGATCACGGTGACGTACTTGTCGCCGCGCCGGGTATGGCGCCAGACATGCTCGTCGACCCCGAGCACGCGGACGGCGTCGAAGCGGGCCGGGTCATCGATCAGCAGCCGCTGGCCCTCAGCCAGGACGGCGTCGTTGGCGGTGTGCCAGGCAACCCCGAGTCCGGCGGCGATCCTTGCGATCGTGAGGTGATCGATGACCAGAGCTTCCAGTGCCCACCGCATTCCACCGCGGGAGAGTTTCGCCCGCTCAGCCGCTGCAGCGGTGGTGTCCTCGCGCCAGCGGTTCCCGCAGTGATCACACCGGTACCGTCGGATCCGCACCAGCAGCGTCGTGGGGCGGTGGCCGAACGGCTGGTGAGCGAGACGACGAGCGATCGTGCCCCGCGAGGTCGACCTCGCTCCGCAGGCGCGGCACCACGGATCCTCCTCAGCGAGCCGGCACTCGAGTACCGCCCGTCCGGCCGAGAGGCGTTGACCGACAGCGACCAAACCGAGTTCGTCCAGACGCGCAAAGGTCGTCAGATCAGGGCTGTCGAAGGTAGCGTTGGGCACGTCGAGGTCTTCCTGATGGCGAGCGTCAGAACTTCCATCATCGGGAGACCTCGACACCTATCCCGGCACCGACGCGCCCAAACCACGACCCGCAGCTACCCCCTCAACTGCAAAGAGCCGCTCATCCAGCGACTCCGATAGAACTGGTGGTGTTTCCGAACCGGCAAGTGTAAGGTTGCCGACATGGAAAGACGTGAGCAAGTGGGACCAATCAACCGCGATGACGCACAGTCTCAGCTGGAATCGTTGGCGGCTGATCGTGCGGCGGCGGGCGCTCGTGCTGCAGCGCCGTGGTGGTTGATCATGTTGCATGGGGCGAGCATCGCGGGGTTCGCCCTGTCGTTCGGTCTCGGTGACGGACAGGCGGTCGGTTTCGGGGTGAGTGTTCTTGTGTTTGTGGGGCTCGGCGTGATTCGTCCGTGGGTGACCCGCACGCACGCGGAACCATGGTCGAGGTCTAAGCGTGCGGTCGCTCCAGGTGTGATTCAGTTGCTGCTTGCGGTCATCATCATCGCGGTCGGGGTGATTGCCTACGATCAGTTCGGTATCGAGTGGGCGTTGTGGCCCACTGCACTTCTTGCCGGCGGCACAACGGTGCTGTTTGGGATGCAGATGGAGCGAGCCCTTACGCGCGACGTTGCTGAGGGGGCTTGATGGTGTCAGGCACCGTTTCTCGCTTCGATGAAACCATCCATGGTGTTGTGCGGCTCCGCATCTGCGGAATGCTCGCGCGTCTGGGCGCCACTGACTTCGCGGTCATTCGTGATGCCCTCGAGGTGAGCGATCCGACCCTCAGTAAGCACCTGAAGCAGTTGGAGCAGGTCGGCTATCTCCGCCTCCATAAAGGGCTCACGCTCGGTGGACGCACCAAGACGTGGGCCGAGATGACTGATGCCGGACTGGTCGCGTTCAAGGGGCACGTTACCTTCCTGCGCGAGGTCACGGGCGAATAGGAGTTCCGCGTGCTTCCGCCGCCACACAACGCCTGCTCTGCTCTCGTTAGGTAGACGCTTTATCGGGCTCTTCGCAGCTACCCCCTCAACTGCGAAGAGCCACTAGTCTCGCATTCTCGGACGATCTTTCTACTGGCTGTAGCGCCCCGCTCCGTCGACACGTGCCATTCAAGAGTCGCCCCCTCCTGAAGCGCATCTAGTTGCCGCCGAAGCTCGCCCGTTAGCGATCTTGCAACCCCTTCTGCTTTGTCACTATGTGGGGCGCGAGCGAGGACTTCATATCCTCGTTTTGCTTCAAGATCCACTTCCTGGGGAGGATCCCCCTGAAGGTACGGCCGTCAAATGAGACATGCTTTCCAGGATTGTCCGGATCTGGAACTGTGATCTCTGGAATTCGGCCATCTTCTGTCGGATTGAGACCGCTGATTTGCTCCTGGTATGCACGCCACCCTTCGTCCTTCAGAGCCGAGGGGCGGCTCTTGTACTCCACCCCGGGCTCATTGTGCTCCCACCACGCGACTTCCTTCATCTCCGTGCCGAAACTCGGGGCGTTCAGGGAACCAGATTTCGGCTTCGTGGTCGAGGCCCTCGCCCGTGAACAGGCGGAAGACGGGCCTCTCCCCCGCCGCGTCGAGGAGGACCTCGATCCTCGTCACGGCGGCATCGAGCACCCCGGGGTCGGACGACGGCTCCAGCGGGACCACACTGTTCGCGCGGCGGGTCACGCCGCCGGAGCGGAGCACCGCAAACCCGTCCACCTCAAGGCGGGACAGCGCCCGCCACCCGCCGAGCAGAGCCTCCACGAGTGCAGTGCCGGTGAGAGCAGGAGACGCCGGTCGACGGGAGCGGGATGCCATGCGGTGAGGCTACTGGCCGCGGAACTGCGGCGGGACGAAGAGCTCCTCCCGCGGGATCTCCCGCCCTGTGGGGGTGTCGACGATGTGCAGGCCGGTCTCGTCCCGCACCAGCTGCAGGTCCGAGCCGACCGGGAGGTCCCAGATCCCGATCAGCGCCGGCTCGATCGCGCACAGCTCGTTGAAGTCCACGATCCGCCAGTTCGAGGTGTCGTTGAGGTAGTCGGACTCATCGATATGGCCCATGATCTGCCACCCGTTGTCCGCCGGCGCCTGCGACGGACGACGCACCATCCACCGCACCTTCCCGCGCCCCTCCAGCACGTTCAGCGTCGCCAGGCACGCCCCGGCCTTCGGGATGAACTCGATCGACTCACTCATCGATTGACCTTTCCTTCCGATCGTTCCATGTACTCACGCACGAGCCCCGGAAGTACGTCGCGAGGCGACCTCACGAGCTTCTCCCCCAACGAAAAACCGGTCACTTTGTTGACGATGATCGACATATCGATATCCGGCCTCGCAAAGACTACGTCATAAAAAGGTTTCAGATGCTCATCGCTGGCAGCCATCGAATCCAAGGCTTCCAGAGGAAGTCCGAAGCGAGGTGACCGGAGATTAATATCCGCACCGCCGTCAAGCAGGCGCTTCAGAACCTTCGCCTCCGCTCGAAAATTGTGCTCGCGGAAGCTCCCGAAGAAGAGCACGTGGAGCACATTGATGTTGTCGTCATCAATCACTACCGACGGGTCTGAACCATGATCAAGAAGAAGGCTTGCAATGGCGACCCGATCTTCCGGCGACGGATTTCGAAGAGCCCCGGCGAGCGCCCTCCTCCAGCGCCGATCCTGCCAATCTATAGCACTAAATCCCTCAAACCACTCCTCAAAGTCCTGATACGACACCTCCTTGGCACGATAGAACGGATGATCCATCTTTGCCATCAAAGCACCCTCCTAGCACCCACTGATCACTCGGGAATCACCTTTCGTCATCGTGGGAACGATTTCGAGACGGATCCTCAGCCTGATAGTACTTCGCCTTCCGATACTCTTCGACGAACTCCTTGGTTGTCATTTCTCCGCGCATATATTCATCATGCAAGGTTGAGTATTTCTCTGTTGCAACATGCCCCATATCCCATTTGCCGGCGCGAGATTCACCCGGCGTCCACTCAATCAAACGCCACTTTTCTCCATTGGAGGCTGTAAACACATCACCCCCAACGGCATGATCTCGCGCACGAACGTACATCTGTCGATCATTCTCAAATTTCGGGAGATTTCTAAGCTTCCCAAACTCCATCTCGTCTTGAACTCGTTGCCGCGAGGCTGTCCAAACATCTTCGACCTGTGTTGCGGAGTACGACGGCCGGTGGTTCGCGTACGGGAGGAGGTCTCCGTTGGCATCGTAGCCGTAACTGTTCGGGATCCCCTTCGCGTCCATGCCATGGCCCGACAGGCTGCGGTTCTCGGCGACCCACTCCCCCGCGTCGGGATCCCATCGCATGGTCCAGCCGCGACGGCCTGCGGTGTCCTCGAGCAGCAACGGCCGGCCATTGCGGTGATCGACCGGCTGTCCATACTTGTTCTGCGGTGCGCGGTCCAATGCGGCCTGCGCCTCACCCGGGGTGGGCCTGGACATGATGCCCTTGTACGCCTTGGTCTCGCGGCCCGAGGGACCTTCGTACGTCGACGGGCGGTACGTCGTGGCGGCAGTTCCAGGACGTCGCCGTTCCTCGGCGACTGCCGCCGCTGCCTCCTGCGCACGAGCCTCGCCGCGCTCCCGTTCGGTCATCGTGACCGATTCAGACTCAGGCGCCTCCTTCGTGGCAGGTGTATCTGCTGGAGCATGTTCCTGATCAGGCATCTCAGGGTCGTCGGTGCGGTTAGACTCTGCTGTCGTCGAGTCGTCGGCGCTGTCTCTGCCCGCTGCTCGGTCATCGGGGACCGTGGTGGACGACTCTCCCACGCGGTCCTCTCGCCAGGGAGTGCGGTCGCTATCCGCACCGGTCGGCGATGAATCGTCCGTCCCAGTCCGGTCCCGCGGGACAGCCGGCGGAGCGGTCTCCGCCAAGTCCACTTCGTCCAGAACGCTCGTGCGGCTCCCGGACGCCGAGAGGCGCTTGCTGAAGACCGTCGAAGCACCCTCGACAAGTCGACCACCACCAGGGACCAGGAAGTCCAGCGCGCCCCCGGCCACTCGCGTGGTCTTGCCACCGCGACGGGTGGCGCCGGCCGCGCGGCTGCCCTTGATGCCGGCCTTGCCGGCTCCCGCCGCCCAACCGCCGATCGGAATCGCGATCAGGACCGCGTCGATCCCGACCTGGGTGCCCATCGCAACGGGATCATCCTTCCACTGATGCCAGCCGTCACCCCCAGCCGCAGCTTCCGCGCCGTCCCAGCCGACCATCGCGCCGACGCCGTCACGGGCGGTCCGGTGGCGATCCTTGATCACCTGTGCAGGTTCAGTATCTGAGATCCCTGGGACATAGGCGAGATACGAAACCGGCGAAATAGTTACCGTGGCCGCAGAGACGAAGTCCACCGTGCCGAGCCAAGCCTGCTTGGCAGTCTCTCCACGTGGAGTCGTCTCATCTCCGTCGAATCCGAAGAAAGACGTCGCGCCGTACCACGTGTCCTTCGCCCAGGTGCCCGCGCCAGATGCGACCGACTGCCCGCAGTTCTTCGGCTCGGGGTCGGGATTTCCCCACGGCATCGGCTCGGACGAGTTCAGGACCTGATCGGCCGTGACCGCCGTGTAGCTCTCCTCGAGCGTCCCCATCTGCAGCTCATTGATCCTGTTGGCGCAATACGTCGCCGCGTTCGACACCTTCTCGATCAGTACCGCATGCCGTCCGAGCAGCTCTTCATTGCGCTGCCTGGCGGGACTGTGCTCCCACCACGCGACCTCCTTCATCTCCGTGCCGACGGCCGGGGCGTTCGGGGAACCGGATTTCGGCTTCGCCTCCTCGTACCCGGCCTGGGCCTCGGCACGGAACTCCCATGCCTCTTCCTCCAGAGTGAGGAGGTCGAGGCTGATGCCCTGGATGATGTCCGCGTACGTGTCCAGATGCGTCGCCGCGGAGATCAGCCGCTTCTTCATGTCCTCGGCCGCGTCACGCGGGTCGTCCATCAGTGTGTAGACCTGCTCCTGCTCAGGCCCCTCATAGCTCGCCGGAAGCCGCGACCAGCTCATCCGGATCCCGGAGACCTGATCTCTCACGTCTCTTCCCATGGTTCGCAGCGCATCTGCGCCGCTGTGGATCTGCTTCGTGTCCAGGTGCATGGATCGGCACACGAAGTGAATCGGGTTGATGAGGCCCTCGAGGTCCACCGGATCCGGCGCCCCGCCCCCTGCCGGAACTGTCATCTCTCCCCCTTTGTCAGCCGAGCAGCCCGTGCTTCTCGAAGTAGCTGAAATCCCCGTCGTCGGCTGCGGTCGCTGCCTTGGTCTGGAAGACGCCGATCATCTCTTCCTGACCGTTGTTGTACGCGGTCGTCGCGTTGGCGACTCCCAGCCGTCCCGCGTCGATCCCGTTGATGATCGTGGCGAGATTCGTCTGCTGGTCCTCCATGAGGCGATTCAGGGCGTCGGGAATGCATGCGGTCAGCCCGCCGCCCCAGTCCAGCCCCGTGTAGCAATCGGCAAGCTGCTCTTCGCCCACTGCCTTGTGCAGCCCCTCGTTGTCCTCGCCCACCGAGTCGAGGACGCTCTGCACCCCCGCGGGGTCGATGTTCCACCTGCTCATGTCATCACTTCCTGTCGCAGACGACCCCAGAGAACGCCTGTGCCATCCGTTCCACCGCTTCGCGAGCGGTCTCGGCAAGGCTGTGGTCCGGGATCACGATGTCGGTCCAGTACTGGTAATGCCGGCGAGGTCTGCTCACGAGCAGCTCGATTCCCGCCCCGCCGATGGTCACCTCGACGCTCGGGAACGCCGAGATCACGGTGGTCTGGCTCAGGTCGACATACAACGACAGCCCCGACTCCGCGAACTCGAAGCTCTCGGCGTCCGGCAGGAGCTCGGTCAGTGCCCGGTTGGCGATCTCGGTGTCCATCGGGCGATCACTGAGCACGACGATCTCGGTAGGCATCAGGAACGCCCCCGATCCGCACGTTCGAAATCCACCGCGAGTGCCGACGCGAGGCGCTCCTCGTCGAGGTCGTGCGCAAAGGCGACGAACTGGGCCCACACCGGGTCGGGCCCCGACAGCCGCAGCAGGACGCTGGGAGCGCGCCGGGATCCGACGTGTTCGACATCGTGCTTCCGAGCGAGATCGTCGACGTCCAGGCCCAAGTCCCTCACTGCCCACGCACCGATGAGCACAGCAGCCGGTTCGTCCGGCCACCGCGACGCCGCCCTCTGGCCGAGCCCGTAGTCGGTCTGGACAGCATGGGCCAGCGATACCATCGCCACGGTGGGGCGGAAGTCCTCCGCCAGCCTGGTGAGCGCCCTGTTCACCGGCTCGTGCCGCGCGATGTGAGCTGCTCCGCCGAGCTTTCGGTGCATCTCGTAGTCGCCGATCCAGATCAGGCCGCGGGTGTTCTCGAGCAGCCCGGTGCGAGTTCTGGCCACGGTGGTGGAGAGCGCCGAGTTGTACCCGTTCACGGCGAGATGGGGGCGCGAGGCGGGCATCTGCTCCTGGATGGACCGAGTCATCGCAGCGGGGTTCCATCGCCTGGTCGCGGGTTCGTGCACGCCCCATGCGGCGAGTTCCGGGAGATCGAGATCCTGCAGGAAGGTGTCTCCGAGTTCGCCGATGACTGTCCCGGAGTCGGCGCGCTGACGGGCGTAAATGTCCACGGACAAGCAGGCGTGCCCGGCGAAGGGCTTTCTCGTGAAGGCCTCGTGGCGTCGGCTGTCAGAGGCGGGTTCTTCCCACAGCTCGGTGAGCTCCTGCACCTCATAGCCCGAGAGTGCGCTGTACAGGCTTCCGGAGCTGTCCCGGAAAGCCCACATGCCTCCGGCCCGCCGCAGGCGATCGGCGACCGCCCACGTGATCCGCGATGTCGCAGGGGTCAGCAGGACCGGCCGACGGTCGGACGTCTCGACGTCGTCGAGGAAGCCGCTCAGAGCGGCGCTGAGGACAACCGTCTGTGCGCGTGATTCGTAGACGAGGAGATCCGCCGGCCACGAGTCCGCGACCGGGTGCAGCACTGCCGGCATCAGCCGGGAATAGCCGCTTTGGCCATCGCCAGTGCGCGGCGTGCGACCTCGTCGTTCTCCTGGAGCGAATTGCGGATCGCCGTGATGACGGCCCGTACCTGCGTGCCGGCGGAGTTCCACTGCCGCTCGAGCGCTGCGTACTCCTCGGAGACGCCGTCCGCCTGGTACTCCGCCATCGCGGCCTTGACATCGCCGTCGCGGCGGTCGAGAAGCGCCTCGAGTCGCGCGGCGACCTGCTCGAAGTTCGCCTGCACGCTCTCGGACGAGCCGATGTTGTACGAGTTGCGATCGATCTGGTTCTGCCCAGTGTTCATCATTCCCCCTGAATGAGTGTTGTTCCGAGTCCTCAGGCCTGCGGTGCGATCCGGCTGAGGAACGCCTCTCCGCTGAAGTCGGTCCGCGACTCGCCGCCCTCGTGCACGGCGGCGCCGTCCTGGGCGCCGGTGGTGAACGCCCGGTCCTGCCCCTCGATGGAACCGACGATCCCGGCGAGCGCGGAGTTGAGCGCGTTCGCGATGCTGTCCGTGCGCGCCTTGAAATTATCGAACGTGGCGCGGGCCGGGCCGTTGAACTGCCCGGCGAGCGGCTCCGCGGCCTCTACGAGGGCGCGGACGTGAGTGCCGAGGTCGTCGGACTCCGTCTGCGACCGCTGCCCCAAGCGGTGGAGCGCGTCGGACTCCATGTCGAACTTCATGTTCATCGGTGTGTCTCCTACCCCAAGACGACGTGCACTGAGCTGTGAACGGGGACACCCTCGCACGCCCTGGGCCGACGTTGCAACCGCTCGGTCACTTATGGATAGGCTCGCGCCCGGGGTCGATGACCGAAGAACAGCATCCGGGGGGCTGAGGGCGATGACGGGGAGTGACGCGCGCCGACACGGCGCGGTTCCGTCCACACCGGAGACGGCGCAGACGGGTCGCCTCGTCGGGGCCTCTGTGATCGACCTCGCACTGCTCATCGCCGGAGCCGCCGCAGCCGGCGCGACGGCGCACGGCGTCCAGTTCACTCCGGTGTGGATCGCAGCAACTGTGCTTCTCGCCGTCGTCCTCGGGCTACTCGTGTGGTTCGCCCTGCATCGCCGCTTCGGCGCTGGCTTCGGAGCTCTCGTGCTCCGTCTGCGCACCGTCGATTCCGCCACCGGCATGCCGACTGCGCCCCACCTGCGGTCATCGCGAACGTTCGATCTGACCGTCGGAAGCGACCCGCTTCGCATCGCGCTGTCGAAGGATCCGTTGCCCTCGGACGCCTCTGACGTCCTGTCCTCGTCGACTCCTGCGTATCTGACGATCGAGCTGGACGACGGTCGGCGCTACTCGGTGCGCCGGGAGGCGGTGATCGGGCACCGGCCCGAGGTCCAGACCCATGCCGAAGGAGCGACCGAGATCGCCCTGACTGATTTCAGCCGCACCGTCGACCGGGTCCACGCGGCTGTGCGCCTCGTTCCCGGAGGTATCCGCATCGATGCCCTGACGGACCGTGGAGCGACCGCGATCGAGATCGCCGGGCTCCGAAGTGACGTGCCCCCAGGGACGTCGACGATCGCCCCGAACGCCGTGGACCTTGTCCTCGGAGAACGACGGCTGCACCTGGCGAGACGAGATGCGATGGCGAGGACCTCATGACCGATCCCGATCGGCTCCTCATCGAGTCCACGAGGACTCACCGGGAACGGCTTCTCGCCGCGATGGTCCACGGGCCGCTGACGGCACGTCGCAAGGTCACGACCAACGCCGGCCGATTCACCGGTTCGCTCGTGCTCGCCGCTGTCCTCGGGCTGGGGACCGTGGGTGCGGGCTTCGTCGTGGGCTACCTCGACCGCCAGGAGAACGAGAAGGCCGTGACCGCATTCCAGGAAGCCCTGGCCTCGAACCCGCTCGAGCCCCGGGACGGTCTGGTCGAGGACGAGAGCACCGGACTGCTCTACGACGAGGAGCGAGATGTCCATCTGGACCCGGCCACGGGCTTCGAGGTCGATCCCGAGACGATGCTGGCGACCGACCCGCAGGGACGACTCGTCGACACCCGCACCCGCTGGTACTTCGACCCCGAGACGGGGTACTACACCGACCCCGCCACCGGGGTGACCGTGGATCCTGACACGCTCACGGTCGTCGAGGAGAAATAGTGCAGTACACGAGATTGACCTTCTTCGGCTCCCGGCGCACCGCCGACATCGTCCTGCCCGACGACGAGCCGGTCGGCGCGCTCCTCCCGGAAGTGCTCGACCTCCTGGACGAACCACCGGGGACAGGAAGCGCGCCCACGCTCGTGACCACCCTCGGACGAAGGATCAATGCCGATCAGTCCCTGCGGGAACAGCAGGTCGCACAGGGAGCGATGATCCGGGTCGTCGAGGTCGACGATGCGCCGCAGTCCCCCGAGGTCGCTGACGTCACCGACACCGTCGCGCGCCTGCGAGGGACCCGGAAGGACATCTGGGGGCCTACCGCCACGTCGGTCGCGTCCTCCGTCGTCGCCGGTATCGGCGCCTTCTACGCCGTCACGACAGGGATGGATGCCGCTTCTTCGTCTGCGACCCCGGCTCTGCTCGTCGTCGGAGTCGCCGTCGTCCTCGCGGTGATCGCGGCGCGTCGTGAGGCGGAGCGCGTCGCCGTCGTCCTCGCGTCGCTGGCCGGCGGCGCGGGGCTCGCTGCTTCCCTGGCCCTCACCGGGTCGGCAGAGTCGCATCTCCGCTTCGCCGCGGCCACGGGAATACTGTGGTCGATCGTGGCGGCTGTCCCTGGTTGGGGTTCGCGTCGAGGCTCCGCGCTCGCCGGAGGTCTCCTCGGTCTCGCCAACTCGGGAGCGATCGTGCTCCTTCACGTCCTCACCCCCGATGGTGATCCCATCGTCATCAGCACGGTGATCACCGTCGTCGACATAGCGCTCCTCGGCCTGCTGCCCGGAATCGCTGCCGCGGCCAGCGGCCTCACGCGTTTCGACGACCTCGTGATCGCAGGTACTCCTGCCGTCCGGTCCGAGCTCGAGACCGTGGTCGAGGACAGCTTCGCGGCCCTGACGTGGAGCATCGCCGCGGTGCTTCCGCCCCTCGGACTCGCTGCCGCCTTCCTGCTGACCGGTGAGGGGTTCTGGGGTCCGATCCTCGGTGGCATCGCTTTCCTGATCTCGGTGCTGAGGTCGCGGCTGTTCCCCTTGATCGTGCAGAAGTCGCTCGTCGTGATCATGGTGCTGCTGGGCGTGGGGAGCTGGCTCGTGACCACCGCTGAGATCGATGATCCGATCAGGGCGGTCATCGCTGCAGGCATCGCGGTGCTCGCCGTGCTCGCCACGGTGGTCCGCCCGGCAGCGGTCGTCAGGGCGCGTGCCAGGCGGTGGCTCTCGATGCTCGAGCTCATCGCTGTGCTGGCGGTCATCCCGAGCGCCCTCGGTGTCCTGGGCATCTTCGACGACCTGTTCGCGGTGTTCCGATGAGAGCGCGCCACCTCGGCAAGCTCCGGACGCTTCTTCGCGCGAGCACGGAGAGCGGGCTTTCCGCTCTGATCGCCCAGGAGAGCTCGCTCGGCGTGCCGCTCCCCCTCAGCAGGCACATCGCTGTGCTGTCAGCATCGGGCGGCGTGGGATGTTCGACGCTCGCTGCCGACGTCGCCGGCATGCTCGCCAGGCTGCGCGGCGAGAGGGTGCGCCTTATCGACGCTCAAGGTGCGAGTCCGGTTCCCGCGCTGCCGAAGGAGAGCTCAGCGGAACGGGTCTCCCTGCCCTCCGAGGCATGGCCCGGTGCGCTCGAGGCATGGCGTGAGCTCATCTCTGCGCAGCCGTCGCGTGCGGAGCTGAGCGTGACCGACTGGGGCCAGGTGCCTCTCCCCTCCTTCCAAGCGATCGCCGACGCCTCCCATGCGGTCTGCCTCGTCGTCTCGGCATCGCGTCGTGGCATGGACGACGCCGCACGGGTCGTGGCTCCGCTGACCGAGCTCGTGCCGACGGCGGTGTGCTTCGTCGACGCTCACGGCACCGCCACGCCGGCGACCCGGAGACTCGTCGAGCAGTTCCCCGTCCCAGCGGTCGTGATCCCGTATGACCGGCGACGCAGCTTCTCGACGGAGGAGACTCTGCCGCCCGACAGCCGTGCGGCCCATGAGCTCCATCGACTGTGCGGGGACCTGGTGAGCATGGTGGTCACGCCGCCGGCCCCTGCAGCGACCGGAGGTCATGCATGAGCGCCCCTGCGGGCACGACCCGCCCTACCCGCACCGTCCACCCGCACTCCCGCCCGGACACGCGGGAGCTGGCACCGCCCCCTGTCCAGCCCGATGACTCCGGAGGCGCCCCGCTCCAGATGCTCCTGCCGGTCGTCGGTGCCCTGACCTCGGTGACGATGATGGTCGTGCTCCGCAATGGCCAGCCGCTGTTCATGCTCGTCGCTGCGATCGTCTTCCTCGTCGCGATCGCCGGCGGGATCATCTTCGCCGTCTCGAGTCGAGGTCGCGGCATCCGTCAGATGCGCAGACAGCGCGAGCTGTACCTCGACTATCTCGAGCGCGTTCGCGGAGAGCTGCGTTCCGAGTCCGACGAGGCGCTGCTGCACGCCCGTCTGCTCCATCCGGCCCCCTCTGGTCTCCTCGATCACACCCGTGATCCTGCTCGACGGTGGGAGCGGCGTCGCGAGGATTCCGATCATCTCTCCGCCCGGATCGGCACCGCGGACCTTCCCTGGTTCACGCTGCATGTCCCCTCCGCGGAGTCCCCGATCGAGCCGCAGGACCCGGTCCTCCTGGAGGAGGCCGGCCTGCTCCGTTCGACCATGACGTCGATCCCGGGCACGCCCGCCGTGGCCGAGCTCCACGAGGCCTCAGTCGTCGCAGTCATCGGCGACCGCTCGAGGACGGTCCCGCTGGTGCGCTCCCTCCTCGCCCAGCTCGCGTCCCATCAGCTGCCCGAGGACCTGCGCATCGCCGCCGCGTTCGGACGCGACAGAGCGCTCGACTGGCAGGGGATCGATCTCCTTCCCCACGTCCAGTCCTCCTCGCTCTTCGACGGTCCTGTCCCGGCTCGCAGGATCGCTCCCGACGTCTCCGCGCTCTCGCAGGTCCTCGGGCCGGAGCTGGTGGACAGGGTCCACTCCGCCGCAATCGCCCGCCGGGGAGGGGCGCACGGCACGGCCGGGAGCGTCTCGAGCCTTCTCGTGGTGGCGGACCAGCACGGCGGGCCGGCGGAGAGCATTCGACTCCCGGAGTCGAGCCTCACGCCCGGTCAGCTCGGAATCGTGCACGTGCACCTCCTCGACGACCGGTTGGACGAACCCGATGACGTCGACATCCGCATCGATCTGCGCGATGAGCCGACGCTCACCCACGAGGCGCGCAGCGGAACCGCACGGACCGTCACCTTCGAGCCCGATGAGACGCCTGTCTGGCAGTTCACCGCGATCGCCCGTGATCTCGCGGCTCACCGCACGCTCGGTGCGGCGATGGCCACGGACGTCGAGAGCGCGACAGAGATCACCGAACTCCTCGGGATCGACCCGTCCCTTCCGGCGCCGCTCGAGTCCCTGTGGAAGCCGCGGATCCCCTCGGAGTTCCTCCGCGTCCCCTTCGCGGTCGATGATCATGGATCCCCGATGCATCTGGATCTCAAGGAAGCCGCACAGCAAGGCATGGGTCCTCACGGCATCTGCATCGGCGCGACCGGATCCGGCAAGTCGGAGCTGCTGCGGACCCTCGTGCTGTCGCTCGCGCTCGGCCACTCCCCCGAAGACCTCTCCATGATCCTGGTGGACTACAAGGGCGGTGCGGCCTTCGCCCCGTTCTCCGGACTCCCCCACATCGCCGGGCTCATCGACAACCTCGCCGACGACCCCCAGCTGACCGTCCGGGCCCGCTCCTCGCTCCAGGGCGAGGTGGTCCGACGCCAGCAGCTGCTCAAGGATGCTGATTCCTCGCCGTCGATCACCCACTATCGCGAACTGCGTCGCACCAATCCCGACCTCCCACCGATGCCGCATCTCCTCGTCGTCATCGACGAGTTCGGCGAGCTGCTCACCGCCGAGCGCGAGTTCATCGACCTCTTCCTGCAGATCGGTCGTATCGGCCGATCCATCGGCGTCCACCTGCTCCTGTCCAGCCAGCGCATCGAGGGCGGGCAGCTTCGCGGCCTGGACACCTATCTCTCCTACCGACTGGGGCTGCGCACCTTCAGCGAAGCGGAATCGCAGATCGTGCTCGATACGGCGGACGCGTTCAGCCTCCCCTCCCTGCCCGGCTACGGATATCTCAAGGTCGACACGAGCATCTATCAGAGATTCCGTGCAGGCTACGTCTCCGGGCCGATGCCCACCGCGGTCCAGCGCACCCCGGTTGAGGACGAGCGCCGTGTCTTCCTCCTTCCCACATACAACGGCATCGCGACCGGTGAGGATGCGCCGGAAGCTCCGGTCCTCCACCGGCCTGATGTGGGCCGTAGCCTCGTCGACGAGATGGTCGACCACCTGAGATCCGGTCCCGGAGGCCTGCCACCGGTATGGCTTCCCCCGCTGGAGAGCCGGCTCGCGCTGGGCCACGTCCTCGAAGGAGCGGACTCCGGCGCATCCGGCCTGAGCGTGACCATCGGACTCCAGGACGATCCGATGCGCCAATCCCAGGCTCCATGGGTCGTGGACCTGACACGTGCAGGCGGTCATCTGATCATCACCGGTGCGCCGCAGACCGGGCGCAGCACGCTGCTGAGGACCATCGGCGCATCGCTCGCTCTCACCTGCACACCACAGCAGGTCGCGATCTACGGCATGGACCTCACCGGGTCCGGCCTGCGCAGGCTCGAGCAGTTCCCGCACGTCGGAGGCGTCGCCACGCGCGGCGACGAGACTCGGATCACTCGGCTGGTCGAGGAGCTGGCAGGGATGATCGCCCAGCGCGAAAGGCTCTTCAAGGAGCATCGGATCGAGTCGGTCGCACACCTCCGCCAGCTCCATTCCTCGGGCAGACTCCCGCAGCTCCAGAGCGCCGACGTGGTCGTGCTGCTGGACGGCTACGGGGCGCTGCGGACCGATCTCGAGTCCCTCGAGCCCGCCTTCCTGGACCTGATGGGCCGTGCATCGAGCTTCGGGATCCACCTCGTCGTCACACTGAGTCGATGGGGCGAGATGCGCATGGCGCACCAGTCGCTGTTCGGCACTCGGATCGAGCTCCGGCTGAACGACCCCACGGAGTCCGTGATCGACCGCAAGCTCGCCGAGACCATCCCGGACGATGTGCCGGGGCGCGCGCTCTCCGATGCAGGCCTCCTCGGCCAGATCGCACAGCCGACGCTCGAGATCGTCGAGCACAGCGAAGTCGGAGACGCCCTGGAGGAGCTCGCGCGCACCTCGGCGCAATCGTGGGGCGGGCCGTCCGCCGCCCCCATCCGCCTCCTGCCGCCCGTCCTGGCCAGCTCGGAGATGCCCGATGTGGTGGACGAGCCCCGGGCTGTCCCCCTCGGTCTCCGTCAGGACACCATGGACCCGGCCTTCTGGGACTTCACGGACGGGGACCAGCACCTTCTCGTGCTCGGGGACGCGAAGTGCGGCAAGACCAGTGCCCTCCGCACCATCGCCGAGGCCCTCATCGCGAGGTACACCCCCGAGGAGCTCGCCATCGCGGTGATCGACCCTCGCGGCCAGGTGCCCGAGGTGATCCCGGAGGAGTACCTCGCAGCTCACGCGACCTCATCGAGGCAGGCTTCCGGTCTCGCCTCGTCCATCGCCGTGGAGATGGAGAGGAGGCCCACCAGGACAGCGGAGGAGAACAAGAAGGCCCCCATGGTGGTGCTGCTCGTCGACGACCACGACATCGTCTCAGCCGGTGGGGAGGAACCGTTGGCCCCGCTGATGCCTCACCTGCCCTCGGCGAGAGATCTGGGCCTGCACATCGTTCTGACACGTCCGGTCTCCGGAGCGAGCAGAGCCATGTACTACCCCGTCGTCCTGGCGCTGCGCGAGACCGGCGGGGCGACGCTCCTCATGTCCGGTGACCGCGCAGAGGGCCCGGTCCTCCCTCGGATCTATCCCGAGCGCATGCCTCCCGGGCGTGGCCGCTACGTGCGCCGTGGCGAGCGGCCGTACGTCATGCAGGTAGCGCTCACCGCCGCCGACCTGGCGAAGCGCGAACGGAGCTGATGATGACGACGCTGACATTCCTCGGGCTCACCGGCGGAGCCGGTACGACGACGCTCGTCGCTCTCTCCCTCCTCGGGCACTCCGGGGGCGCCGAAGATCTCCCGGAGATCGCCAGCCACGATCCCGAGGTGCTCGAGCGTCGCGTCGGAGCGCCCTTCCCCACGGTGATCGGGGAGCGACGTATCCGCGAAGGTGGACGATTCTCCCTTGGGAAGGTGATGGCGGCACTGGCCACGGGACACGTCGTCCTGGTGGCCCCGCTCGGGTCGAAAGGCGATGCCGTCGTCGACCGCACGGTCGAGGAGCTGGCTGCTCCAGGCCCGCGTCTCATCGGTCCGCACGTGACGATCGCCCGCAGCGCGGTCCATGGCCCCGCTCGCAGAGGATCAGGTCACGGCCAAGACCATTTCACGATGCCGTACGATCCCGTGCTCGCCCATGGCATGCCGATCTCAGGAGCCTGGAACCGCTTCTCGCGACCGACGCATAAAGCGATCGAGAGATGGGTGCAGATGCTTGAGGACCATCAGTGGCGGTCCCGACCCACGACCGTCTCCCCTGCGGCGGGGCTCGCACGGCATGCACCGCCGAACCCGTGGACTCAATCAGTCGAGGAATCGTGATCGCGAAGCGGTCTCCGCAGCGGGGACAGGACGGGTGACGGTCCGCAGCACCACACGGAGGGTTAGACTTCCGTCTCCGCCGCATCGCACCGAAGGGACCCGCCATGTCCGTCGATCCGAACATCGATTACACCTCGCACGATCCTGAGGACGGCGAGCAGGCCTCCGAGGATCCGAGGATCCGTGAGGCGCAGGAGCTCGAAGAGCGGATGCGTCGGGCGCTGGCCACGAAGG
This sequence comes from Brachybacterium sp. SW0106-09, assembly GCF_001293905.1. Classification (NCBI taxonomy): domain Bacteria; kingdom Bacillati; phylum Actinomycetota; class Actinomycetes; order Micrococcales; family Dermabacteraceae; genus Brachybacterium; species Brachybacterium sp. SW0106-09. The sequence continues at coordinate 64,029 of NZ_BCAK01000020.1, read as the reverse complement.
AGGACCCGCTGAGCGACTCCGAGTCCACCTCGGAGCGTCTGCGTCGGCTGGAGCGCGAGGGCGCGCCGTCGGCCGAGTCCTCGGAGTCCGCCGGGGACCCCGAGAACTCCGAGTCCTGAGCTCGCTCAGCGCCGCTCCGGCGGCGGCATGAGCAGCAGCGGCAGGTAGAGCACGCCCGAGAGGTTGTACGGGAAGGTGATCCGCATGATCACCTTGATCCCCCAGTGCATCGAGAAGGCGCCGCCGGCGAACAGCCAGCCGAGACGGCGGTCCGCGAGGGCCAGCGGCGCGCCGAGCTCGAGCACGAGCGATCCCGCCGCCATCACCGCGAACAGCCCGGTGTGCGGGCCGAGGACGCGCAGCAGCGGGTTCGACCCCTCGCCGAGCATCTCCTTGCGCAGCGAGTCCACCGCGACCTGGCTGCGCATCGACGCGCCGCTCGCCCAGCGCATCCCGTCGGGGCCGGTGAGCTTCGCGAGACCTGCCAACAGGTAGGTCAGGGTGACGGCGCCGTTCATCACGGCGGGCGTCGCGCCGTACATCCACGAGCGCCGCTCGGGCAGCAGCGTCCCGTCGCGCAGCACCGCATCCACGCTGAGTGCATCGGCCGCGGGTGCGGCGCCGAGCACCATCGTGTGCAGCACCAGGTTGTTCTCGTGGTGGAAGACCATCGACCACGAGTTGCGGTAGCTGAAGTTCCAGGTCTGCAGCGCCGAGTGCACCGGGCCGGTGACCCGGTGCCCGATCCCGGCGGTGAACAGCGCCCCCGTGACCAGGGAGGCATCCAGCAGCGCGTCCGCGACCCGGGGCGGGAGCGGCTTCTTCAGCACCCGCGCCACGCCCACGGGGTCGAAGCTCTCCGAGGCGGTGCGGTGCACGCCTCGATACAGCGAGCGTCGGCGGCCGAGGTGCCACAGGTGGTAGCCGCCGACGGCGAGGCGCAGCAGGGCGGGGGCGGTCGGGGGCGCGGCGGGGGCGAGGTGCCGTCGGGCGGTGTCCGCGAGACGGCGGAGCAGGGGGCTCATCGTCCGGCCTCCACCACAGCGGCGGGGCGACGGCCCGGGACGGGCGCCGCGCCGACCAGCTCGATCGAGCGGGTGAAGTCCTCGCGGTCGCTGCCGCGCAGGTAGGAATCGAGGTGGTAGCGGCCGCGGACCATGCGGACCTCGAGGATCCCGCGGTCCTCGGCGCGGTCGCGAGCGGCGACCAGCGCGGCGGCGTGCTCGGCGAGGTGCTGCCCGTCACCGCCCCGCACCCGCCTGCGGACCTGGCGGCGCACGGCGTTCAGCCCGCCGGTGCCGAGATAGCTGTAGTGCAGGGGCCGGGAGGTGCCGTCGGCGTCGATGCCGAGCAGGTGCGCGACCCGGTAGTGAGCCGAGCGCCAGGCGGAGAACATCGGGTAGTGCGAGAAGGGGAAGGAGTCCCGCACCTCACCCTCCGCGGCGTAGCGGCGGGCGGGCAGGGCCACGGCGGTGAGCAGGGCTCCCGCGAGGAAGCCGGCGAGGAGGCGGGTGGCAGGGGTGTCGGGGACGGAGGCTCCGGCGGAGCGACGGTGCAGCGCTGAGGAGGTCATGGCCGGAACACTAGAGGCGCCGGATGAGACGGGAAGCGCAGGGGATGAGAGGTGCATGAGAGCTGTCTCAGACACCCGCCCAGGACCGTTCCTCCCCAGCGTGCGGGTGTCCACGACGGCGTCGCTGGGTCGTCGGGCGTCGGTCCGGCTTGCCACACTGGGGCCATGAGCACGACGCCGCACTCCCCCGCCGCCCCGACCGACAGCGCCGCGCTGCACGAGGAGGCCCTCGAGTCGCTGCGCACCCTGACCGGGCGAGAGGACGCCCGCTTCCACCCCGGCCAGTTCGAGGCGATCCAGGCGCTGGTCGCCGAGCGGCGCCGCGTGCTGGTCGTCCAGCGCACCGGCTGGGGGAAGTCCGCGGTGTACTTCCTCTCCGCGCTGCTGCAGCGGCGGCGCGGCGCCGGGCCGGCGCTGATCATCTCCCCGCTGATCGCGCTGATGCGCGACCAGGTCGCCGCCGCGAGACGGGCCGGGGTGCGGGCCGAGGCGATCAGCTCCGCGAACCCCACCGAGTGGCGCGACATCGAGGAGGGCCTCGCGGCCGACGAGATCGACGTGCTGCTGGTCTCCCCCGAGCGCCTGGTGAACCCCCGCTTCCGCGAGGAGCAGCTGCCGCGCCTGGTGGACCGCTGCGGGCTGCTGGTGATCGACGAGGCCCACTGCATCTCCGACTGGGGCCACGACTTCCGGCCCGACTACCGCCGGCTGCGGGACCTCGTGGCCGAGCTCGGCTCCGAGGTACCCGTCCTCGCGACCACCGCGACCGCGAACTCGCGCGTGGTCGCCGACGTCGCCGAGCAGCTCGGCACCGGCGGGACCGACGGGGAGGTGCTGACTCTGCGCGGTTCGCTCACCAGGGAGTCGCTGCGGCTGGGCTCGATGAGCCTCGCCGATGACCGGCAGCGCCTGGACTACCTGGTGCGGCACCTGGACTCCTTCGAGGGCTCGGGGATCATCTATGCCCTGACCGTCTCCGCTGCGGAGGACCTCGCCTCCCTGCTGGACCGTCCCGGGCGGCGGGTGCGCGCCTATACGGGCCGCACCGATCCGGAGGAGCGAGCAGAGCTCGAGCAGGCGCTGAAGGACAACAAGGTCAAGGCCCTCGCCGCGACCAGCGCGCTGGGGATGGGCTTCGACAAGCCGGACCTCGGCTTCGTGATCCACCTCGGGGCGCCCTCCTCCCCCGTCGCCTACTACCAGCAGGTGGGCCGTGCGGGACGTGCGACCGACCGCGCGGACGTGCTGCTGCTGCCCGGGAAGGAGGACCGGGCGATCTGGGAGTACTTCGCGACTGCGTCGATGCCCACCCAGGAGTCCGCCTCGCAGGTCCTCGCCGCGCTCGCGGAATCCTCCGCGCCGCTGTCCACCCCGGCGCTCGAGGCGCGGGTGGACGTGCGCCGCAGCGCCCTCGAGCTACTGCTGAAGGTGCTCGCCGTGGACGGCGCGGTCCAGAACGTCAAGGGCGGCTGGGTCCCCACCGGCGCGCCCTGGCACTACGACGCCGAGCGCTACGAGACCGTCGCCCGCGCGCGCCGCGAGGAGCAGCAGGCGATGCTGGAGTACGAGGCGCTCTCGGGCGGGCCCGAGCAGTGCCGGATGGTGTTCCTCGCGCGTCAGCTCGACGATGAGACCGCCGTGCCCTGCGGGCGCTGCGACGTCTGCGCGGGGCCCTGGTACCCGGCGCAGGACGCGCCGGCGACCAGTGCGGGCGAGGGAGGCGCCGAGGACGGTGCGGATCAGCGCGTCGCGGCGCTGCTGGAGCGGGTCGGCGTGCCGGTCGAGCCGCGGGCGAGCTGGCCCTCGGGCCTGGACCGGCTGCTCGGCGCGGGCGCGCCGAAGGGCCGGATCCCCGAGGGCGAGCGCGCCGCGGAGGGCCGGGTCATCGCGCGCATGTCGGACCTCGGCTGGGCGGTGCCGCTGCGGGAGCTGCTGCGCACCGACGAGGACGGCCGGCCCGTCGACGCGGTCGTCCCCGAGCGGATCGGTGGACGGATCGTCGAGGTGCTGAAGGACTGGGACTGGTCGCAGCGACCCGCCGCCGTGGTCGCCGTCCCCTCGACCACGCGCCCGCAGCTGGTGGGCTCCCTCGCCGCAGGCATCGCCTCGATCGGACGGCTCGAGGACCTCGGCGCCCTCGACCTCTCCCCCGACGCCGCACCGCTGCGCGGCGGCGGGAACAGCGCCTTCCGCGTCGCCGACCTCTGGGAGCGCTTCGCGGTGGGCGCCGAGCTGCAGGCGCGGCTCGACGCTCTTGATGGCGCGCCGATCCTGCTGGTCGACGACGTGATCGACACGCGCTGGACGATGGCCGTCGCCGCCCGGCTGCTGCGCCGCGCGGGCTCCGGTCCGGTGCTGCCGCTGGCGCTCGCGCAGCAGGCCTGAGGGAGGGCAGGGCTCCCCCCACTGCTGAGAGGATCAGCCCTCGGCGGGCCCGTCCTCGGCGGGCCCGTCCTCGGCGGGCCCGTCCTCGGCCTCCTCCGGCAGGGCGACCGCGTCCGGACCGCCTTCGAGCAGAGCCACGAACCCGGCCTCGTCGAGGATGCGCAGGCCCAGGTCGCGGGCCTTGGTCTCCTTCGAGCCGGCGTTCTCGCCGACGACCACGAAGTCGGTCTTCTTCGAGACGGAGCCGGAGGCCTTCCCGCCGCGGGTGATGATCGCCTCCTTCGCGCCGTCGCGGGTGAAGCCGTCGAGCCCTCCGGTGACCACCACGGTGAGGCCCTCGAGGGTCTTCACGAAGCCCTCCTCGACCTCGTCGGCCATCCGCACGCCGGAGGCGGCCCAGCCGTCGACGATCTCGCGGTGCCAGTCGGTCTCGAACCACTCCACCACGGCCTCGGCGATGATCTGACCGACCCCGTCGGTCTCGGCGAGCTGCTCGACGCTCGCCTCGCGGATCGCGTCCATCGTGCCGTAGGCGGTGGCGAGCGAGCGCGCGGCGGCGGGGCCGACGTGCCGGATCGACAGCGCCACCAGCACTCGCCACAGCGGTTGGTCCTTCGCCTTCTCGAGCTCCGCGATCAGCTCCTCGGTGGTCTTCAGCGCCGTGGGCTCCTTGACCTGCTTCCAGGTGCTCTCGCGCTTGTAGTGGCGGAACTGGGGGCGGGTCCAGAAGGCGGGCTGGATGCGCCAGTCCCCCGTCGGCACGCCGTCACGCCGCTCCGGCTGCCACACGAACACGTCGGCGAGCGCGTCGGCGGTGAGGTCGAAGAGGTCCGCGCCGGTGTCGATCACGGGCTCCTGCACTCCGGGCAGCAGGGGGTCGTCCACCGAGGTGATGCGCAGCAGCGGCACCCCGTCGGTGCCCTGGACCACGTCGCCGTTCTTGACGACCGCGAAGGCGTCGAGCTCGGTGTCGGAGACGTCGCGGATCGGGAGGTAGACCGCGTGGCCCTCGGCAAGCGCCGCGAGCGCCTCGGGGCGGCGCTTGTCCGGGTCGGTCAGCGCGATCGCGCTCTCCTCGCCGAGGGACTCGATGTCGAAGGCGCCGCGGGAGGCGGCGTGCTCGACCCGGCCGGTGACCTGGGCGGGGCAGTTGCGGCGGTTCGGGCAGCGCCAGTCCTTGTCCCCCTCCTTCTCGGGTCGGATCTCGGTGCCGCAGGCGGGGCACTCCGTCGGCATGACGAAGGGGCGCTCGGTGCCGTCGCGCAGCGACTCGACCGGGCCGAGGATCTCGGGGATCACGTCCCCGGCCTTGCGCAGCACGATCGTGTCGCCGATCAGCACGCCCTTGCGCTCGACGTCGAACTGGTTGTGCAGAGTCGCCTTCTCGACGGTGGAGCCCGCGACCAGCACGGGCTCCATGATCCCGAAGGGGGTGACGCGGCCGGTGCGGCCCACCTGCACCTGGATGTCCAGCAGCTTGGTGGTGACCTCCTCGGGCGGGAACTTCACCGCGGTCGCCCAGCGCGGGGCGCGGGAGGTGGAGCCCAGCGCCCGCTGCTGGGCGAAGGAGTCCACCTTGACGACGATCCCGTCGATCTCGTGCTCGAGGTCGTGGCGGTGCTCCCCGTGGTGCTCGACGTAGGCGGCGACCTCGTCGACCGTGTCGGCGACGCCGAGGTGGGCGCTGGTGGGCAGGCCCCAGGACTTCAGCAGCTCGTACATCTCGGACTGGGAGTCGACCGGCGGGTCCGGCCAGGCGCCGAGGCCGTGGACGGTCAGGCGCAGCGAGCCCAGGCGCGCCTCCCCGGCCTCGCGCTCGAGGCCCTCCTTCTTCTCCAGCTGCTGGCGCAGGCCTCCCGCGGCGGTGTTGCGGGGGTTGGCGAAGGTGGGGAAGCGGCGTGTCGCGGCGAGCATCTCGCGGTCCTCGTCGAAGGCGCGGGTGCCGGTGGTGCTGCGCGCCTCCCAGCGGGTGCGGGACTCGGCCACGGCGCGCTCGCGCAGCTCGACCTGCAGGTCGTTCAGCGCCGCGAAGGCCTTGGTGGGCATGAACACCTCGCCCCGCACCTCCACCAGCGGCGGATGCCCCTCCCCCTCGAGCTTCTGCGGGATCCCCTCGATGCGCAGCGCGTTGGCGGTGACATCCTCGCCGGTGCGGCCGTCTCCGCGGGTCGCGGCCGTGACGAGCTCGCCGCCCTCGTAGCGGAGGTTGATCGCGAGCCCGTCGATCTTCAGCTCGTTCAGGAAGCGCACCGGGGCGCTGAGCTCCGCGGCGGCGTGCTCGCACCACTCGCGCAGCTCCTCGAGGGAGAAGACGTTGTCCAGCGACTGCATCCGCTCGGCGTGCACGATCGTGGGCAGGCCCCCGGCCGCTGCGCCGCCGACGGTGCGGGTGGGCGAGTCCTCGGAGGCCAGCTGCGGGTTCTCCTCCTCCAGCGCCCGCAGCTCCTTCTCCAGCGCGTCGTACTCCCCGTCGGCCATGGTCGGGGCGTCGTGCTCGTAGTAGTCCACCCGCGCCTGCTCGATGCGGGCGGTGAGCTCGGCGATGCGCTGCTGCGCATCGGCGGTCTCGTCGGCGGGGCGGGGGGCAGGCTCGTTCGTCGTCACCGGGCCATTGTCGCGCACAGGGCCGACGGGCCGCGCCCTCCCGGGCCGGGATCAGGCCGAGACGCGCTCCGCCCAGGTGGGCGCGATCCGCAGCATCGCCTCGAGCGCGGACTCGTCCAGCAGGGTCGAGCGCTCGGGCTGGGCGGAGGGATCCACCCGGCCGGAGTGCAGGCCGTGGGAGGCGCCGGTGTGCGCGATGACCGTGACGCCCGCGGCATCGGTCTCGGCATGCCCGAGGCGCCTCCAGGTCTCCAGCATCGTCTCGAGCTCGGGGGCGAGGATTCCACCGGGGCGGGGGTCGACCACGATCTCGAAGGCGCAGCCGTCGTCGGCGGCCTCGGCGATGCCCTCCCAGAGCGCGCGGCCCTCAGGGGTGGACAGCGACGGAAGGCGGCGCGGGGCGATCGCCATGCGCCGGGCGCCCGCCTCGCGCGCAGCCCGCAGCAGGGCGATGTCGGCGCCGACGCCGAGGGTCACGTCGCGGGCGTCCAGGCCGTAGTCCTCCAGCGCCACGTACAGCGAACGCCACAGCACCGCGATCTCGGGGGCGGGGATCGGGTCGTAGCGCCGGCGGCCCGAGGGCGTGGGGATGCGGCCCTGGTGGATCGCGGCGACCGCGTCCTCGCGCACCAGCACGTGCTGGTGGCCGCCGGGCACGCGCTCGCGCAGCTCGGTGAGGTGGTCCACGAGCCCCTCGGCCAGCAGCATCGGCAGGTCCCGCACCGCGCCGGGATCGGCGAGGGTCCGCTCCCCGGACTGCAGGAAGGTGGCCCCGGCGAGGGTCGCGGGCCCGAGGGTCGTGGCCATGACCGTTCCCTCGTAGCCGAGCCAGGCGATCCGGGCCGCGTCCAGCACCCGGGCCCGCAGCTCGCGGGCGTGCTGCCAGGCCAGCCCCGTCCCGGCGCCGAGCCGCCAGCCGTAGCTGACCAGGTCGCCGGTGGTCTCGGCGAGCAGCGCGAGGGTCGCGGGCAGCAGGTGGTCGGTCTCGTCCAGGCCGAGCGCGGAGGGCAGGTAGAGCCGGGTCGCGATCTGCTCCTCGAGGTCGTCGCCCAGCAGGGCGCGCAGGCGCAGCAGCGCGGCGAGGTGCGGGTCGTCGGGCAGCTCGAGGCGCTGGGCCTCCTCCGCGGTCGGGGCGCGGAAGGTGCCGTCACCGGTGAGGGTGAGCAGGGGGCTCATGGGCGACGCTCCAGGGTGGCTGCGGCGAGCACGCGGTCGCCGTCGTAGAGGACGAGGGTCTGGCCGGGCGCGACGCCGCGCACCGGGGTGTCGAGGGCGACGCGCAGCAGGCCGTCGGCCGTGCCGCCGCTCGCGGGTGTCGTCGCCGCGGCGGGGACCTCGAGGATCCTTCCGGGCAGCGCCTCGCCGTGGGCGCGGATCTGCGCGGTGACGGTGCGGCCGGCCTCGAGCGGCTCGAAGGCGATCAGGTCGGTGGCGACCAGCTCGCGGCGGGAGAGCAGCTCGGCCGCGCCGATCACCACCTGTCGGGAGGCGGGGTCGATGTCGACCACGTAGCGGGGTGCGCCGTCGGCGGCGGGCTGCTGGATGCCCAGGCCCCGGCGCTGGCCGACGGTGAAGCCGTGGGTGCCGCGATGGGTGCCGAGCACCGTGCCGTCGGCGCCGACGACCTTCCCGGGCGCCTCGCCGAGGTGCCGCTCGAGGAAACCGCGGGTGTCGCCGTCGGCGACGAAGCAGATGTCATAGCTGTCGGGCTTGGTGGAGACGCCGAGCCCGCGCCTGCGCGCCTCGGCGCGGACGGCCTCCTTGGTCTCGTCCTCGCCGAGCGGGAAGAGGGAGCGTCGGGCCGCCTCCGGGCCCATCACGGCCAGGACGTAGGACTGGTCCTTGGCCTGGTTGCGGGAGCGGTGCAGGGAGGGGGCACCGCCGGGGCCGTCGGCGCGGATCGAGGCGTAGTGCCCGGTGCACACCGCGTCGAAGCCCAGCGCCGTGGCCCGCTCGAGGAGGGAGGCGAACTTGATCCGCTCGTTGCAGCGCACGCACGGGTTGGGGGTGCGGCCGGCCGCGTACTCGGTGAGGAAGTCCTCCACGACCAGGTCGTGGAAGTCGTCGGAGAGGTCCCAGACGTAGTAGGGGATGCCGATCCGCTCGGCGGCGACGCGCGCGTCGGAGGCGTCCTCGACGGTGCAGCAGCCGCGGGAGCCGGTGCGGGTCTGGTCGCGGCTCTTCGACAGCGCCATGTGCACGCCGACCACCTCATGGCCGGCCTCGGCGGCCCGTGCGGCCGCCACGGCGGAGTCCACGCCGCCGCTCATCGCCGCGAGCACCTTCATGGTGCGTCCTCCTCCGTGGTGCGTCCCTGCCCGCCCTGCGGGCGCATCCCCACGAGTCTACGGAGCCGGGGCCCCTCCCCAAGAGCTCCGGGGACGTGAGATGCGCCCCGTGCTCAGCGGCGCAGGGAGCCGACGGCGCGGGCCCGCTGGAGCGCCTCCGGCAGCGCGGCCAGCAGCAGCTCGACGTCGCGCTCGGTGCTCGTCCAGCCCAGCGACAGCCGCAGCGCGCCGCGGGAGTCCTCGTCGGAGACGCCCATCGCGGCGAGCACGGGGCTGGCCTGGGTGACCCCGGCCGAGCAGGCCGAGCCCGCGGAGGAGTCGATCCCTCGCTCGTCCAGCAGGAACAGCAGCGCATCGCTGTCCGCGCCGGGGAGCACGAGATGGAGGATGTGCCCGGACTGCGGGGAGTCCTCCGGGAGGGTGAAGCGGACGGACGGGTCGATCTCCGCGATCCCGCGTCGCAGGCGCGCGGCGAGCTGCCGCACCTCGGCGGAGCGCTGCTCCCGCTCCCCGAGCGCCTCCTCGAGCGCGGCGGCGAAGGCCGCGGCCTGGGCGGCGTCCAGGGTGCCGGAGCGGATCCCGCGCTGCTGTCCGCCGCCGGTGCTGGTCGGGGCGAAGGGCACCCCCGGCCGCGCCACCAGCACGCCGACGCCGACGGGGGCGCCGATCTTGTGCCCGGACAGGGACATCAGGTCCACGTCCTCGGAGTCGGGCAGCGCCACGTGCCCGGCGGCCTGGACCGCGTCGGTGTGCAGGAGGGTGCCGTGGGCGCGGGCCGCCTCGGCGAGCGCGGCGATGTCCTGGACGGCGCCGGTCTCGTTGTTCACCAGCGCGGCGCTGAGCACGCCGACACGGGAGTCGGCCAGCGCCTGCTCGACCCCGTCGGGCCGCAGCACGCCGCGGGGGTCGACGGGCAGCTCCCGCAGCTCGAACGGCTCGGTGCCGGCGGTGAGCGCGCGGGCGGTGGCGAGCACGGCGGGATGGTCGGTCGCGGCGACCGCGACGGCGGTGCGGCCCGGGTCCTTCGCCAGCACCCCGAGCGGCGCGCCGCGCAGCGCGAGGTTGTCCGCCTCGGTGCCGCCGGAGGTCATGATCAGCCAGCTGCGGGGCACGCCGAGCAGCTCCGCGATGCGGCTCAGCGCCTCATCGAGCACGCCGCGGGCGCGTCGGCCCGCAGTGTGGACCGAGGAGGGGTTGCCCCAGGCGGTCGAGGCCTCCAGGAAGGCGTCCCGGGCGGCGGGGCGCAGGACCGTGGTCGCGGCGTGATCGAGATAGGCGCGCTCCGGGCTCGTCGCGTCGGCGGTCACCAGGGACGCTCCGGGTCCTGCGGGGAGCCTCCGGTCTCGTCGCCGCCGTCGCCGCCCTGGGCGTCACGGTTGCGCTGCTCGACCTCGTCGTCCTTGCTGTCCTCCTCGGAGGAGCCGTCGGTGGGCTTCTCCTCCTCGGGGCCGTCGCCCTCGGGGTCGTCCTGCTTCGGCTCGCCGGGGTCCTGCTGCTGCGGGGTGTCGCCCTGCTCCTCGCCCTCGCCGCCCTGCTCCTCGCCGCGGGCGTCGGGATCGTTGCCGGCCTCCTCGTCGGCGCCGCGGCGCTTCTCCTCGACCCGCTCGCCGTTCTCCTCGGTGGTCTCGGAGTCCTCGTTGCCGGCGCCCTCGCCGCCACCGCCGCCGCCCTGGCCCTGACCCTCGCCCTCGCCGCCGCCTCCGCCGCCGGCGCACGGGGCGAGCAGCTCCTCGGCCTCGAAGAGCCGGTCGGCGCGGGCCTGGGGGTCCTCGATCAGGTCGGCCTGGCGCTCGATGGAGAGCGCGAGGTTGTTGAGGATCTTGCACTGGGCGTGCATCGGGGAGTTCAGGTCGCTGTGGGAGTTCCACTCCTCCAGCGCGGTCCGCAGCTCGGCCTCCGCGGCCGCGTCCTCCCCCTGCTGGAGCAGGGCCGTGCCCTCGGAGAGGTGCGGGAGGTAGGGCTCGAACCAGTTGGCGACCTGCACCGGGGCGAGGCGCTCGATCGCGGCCGGGTAGTCCTGCTCCCCGTAGGCGTCCAGGTGGGTGGCCTGCGCGATCGGCATGGAGACGAACTTCAGCGCCAGCAGGGCCAGGGCCAGGATCGGCAGGGCCAGGATCGCGAACACGATGATCCGCACCTTCCGCAGCCGGGCCCGGTTCAGCCCGAAGTCCTTCGCGCTGCCGCGGGTGTCCTGCGCGAGCGCGGGCGGCCGGGACTCGTAGGGGGCCGGCGCCGCGGGGCGCGGGTCGAGGGACGTGCTCATCGCTGTGCTCCTCGGATGTCGTGGCGGTCCAGCCGGCGCGGGAGCCGGTAGGTCATCTCCCCCAGCTCCCAGATCAGCAGGGCCGTCAGCGGGATCGAGGCGAGCCAGTACCAGTCCTCGAAGCTCGCCACGCCCCGGGTGGACTCCGTCGGGACCGGACGCAGGGTGATGCCGTCCATGGTGCCCTCGATCGGGGCCTCGGGGTCGGTGCGGTGCAGATAGGGCACGCCGAGCTCGCCCGCGATGGTCTGCAGCTGCTGCTCGTCGATCGTGGAGATGCCGGGCTGCCCGTCGGAGCCGGTGATGTACTCGCCGTCCTCCTCGCCGCCCTGGATCTTCATCGGCCCGCCCTCGGCCGTGCCGTAGCCGAGCACGCCGCCGCCGTCGACGAAGCCGGCAGCCTGCGAGAAGGACTCCGACTCCTGCTCGTCGGTGTTCTCGCCGTCGGAGAAGAAGTACACCAGCACGGACGAGTCGGGGTCCTCGCGCTTCGCGTCGGAGATCTCCCTCAGCAGGGACGGCAGCGGCCGGTCCACGTTGGAGCCGGTCGAATAGGCGGTGGGCTCGGTGGTCAGGGTGTCGACCCAGGCCTTCGCGGCGCCCGCGTCGGTGGTCAGCGGGAGCTGCTCGGTGGCGGTGGAGTCGAAGGCGATGATCGAGTAGCGGGCGCCCTCGGTCATGGACATCACCTGCTGCATGTCCTGCTTCACGCCCTCCAGGCGCGGCTGCTCGCCGGCGTAGTCCTCGGCGTTCATCGATCCGGTGCGGTCCACGACGAAGAACACGTTCGCGTTCATGCGCTGGGTCTCCTCCCCCTCGATCGGGGTCACCGGACGCAGCGCGACCACGAGCAGCAGCAGCACCATCAGGGTGCGCCGCGCCCAGGCACCCCGCTGGCGGGGACGGCGCACGAGCATCACCGTGCACAGCACCAGCATCGCCCCGAACAGCGGGATGATCGCCCACAGGGGCATCAGCATCTCGAGGTGCATCAGCGCGACCTCCAGCCCAGCACGAGGATCCCCACCAGGGACAGGAAGGTCAAGGTGAAGCCGATCGCGGGATGGTCGGTGCGCACCACGGACGGCTCCGCCCCGAGCACCTCGGCCTGGTTCTTCTGGATCTCGCCGATGATCGAGGGGATCGCCTGGGGGTCGGAGGACTCGTACAGCTCGCCGTCCTGGTCCTCGGTCGCCGTCTTCAGCTCCTCGAAGCAGCCGGGGCCACACTCGTAGGCGCCGGGATAGAAGGTGTACAGGTCGATCTCGCGGTCGGCGACGCGCTGGGTCGCCTCCTGCAGGGTGAACACCGGCTCGCCGTTGACCTCGTTGTCGGTCGCGAAGATGATCGAGCGCGACCGGTCCTGCTCCGCCTGGTCGAAGACCTGCGCGCAGGACGCGAGCCCGTCGGGCACGATAGAGGCCTCGTCGGGGATGCCCTTGGTGCCCTCGACGAACTCGACGTACTGGCGCACCTTCTCCTCGGGATAGTCCTTGTTCCCGAGCCGGTAGCCGAACTCGTCGAAGTCGATCGCCTCCGCGCCCTCGCGCAGCTCGCGCTCGATGAGGTCGTAGTCGTTGGTCAGCGGGAAGACGGTGCGGCTGGTCGAGTTGAAGATCGTCAGCGCCACCCGCTCCCCCTCGAAGGAGTCGACCATCTCCGCAAAGGTGGAGAGGATCTCGGTGTCGTACTCGTACATCGAGCCCGACACGTCCAGGCACAGCACGATGTCGCGGCTGGCGAACTCGGGCGTCTCGATCCGCTCGCTCGCGATCCGGCCCGAGAGCAGCGAGGCGGCGAGCACCGCGAGCACGGCGATGCCGACCTGGGCGGCGCGCACCACGCGCGCAGCCCGCTGGGCCCGGGCGAAGCTCGGGATCCGGTCCATGTACTGCGAGTTCGCGATCAGCACCGGGGAGCGGCGCAGGGAGCGACGGTTCCAGAACGTGATCGCCCAGACCACGATCGCGGCCAGCAGCAGCAGGGCGGTGACCCACCAGAAGGTCATGACCATTCCCGGATCACCTCCCGCGCGCGCCGCACCGACTCCCGCAGCTCGCGGTCCGAGGCCAGGGCGAAGTCGGGCTCGTAGAGATCCGCGATCAGCTCGCCGACCGCGCGAGTGCGCTGATCGGCGCGCAGCGTGGCGAGGTCCTGGCTGGTGACGTCGTGGCCGGTGGTGCGCCCCACGAAGCGGCGCATGACGCCGGTGAGCTCGTGGTGGCCCTCACGGGCGCCGAGCTCCTCGGCCTCGTGCCGGTCGGCGAGCTCGTTCACGGCGCGCAGGAACTCGGCCTTCAGCGACTCGAGGTCGCTGGGGCGCAAGCGGTAGGCGATCCGCTTCTCGATCGCGCGGGTGATCTTCAGCGTCCCCACGACCAGGGCGATGATCACCAGCACGCACAGCACCGCGAGGATCACCCAGGCGATCGAGTACTGGGGCGGGTCGATGATCTCGCCGGGCGCGGGCTCGGCGAGCAGACGCGCGGCGGGGCGCAGCAGCGGGTCAGGCACGGGCATGGCGGTACTCCCGGGCGCGCAGCATCGCGATCATGTCGTCCACGACCGTGGTCTCGCCGCGCGTGAGCAGGTGGCTGACGTGGAGGCGGTCGAGCATCTCGGTGATGCCCTCGCTGCGGGCGCGGCGGTAGGCGGCCACGTCCCGGGCGACCTTCGCCGAGGTGCGCGCCATGGACGCGATCTCGCGCGGGACGTCGACGTCGACCACGTCGTGGTCGAGCTCCTCGCCCTGCAGCGGGTCCGCATCGGCGATGCGGATCACCAGCAGGTCGTGGCGGGTGGTCAGGCGGCGCAGCAGCGTGAAGTCCTCCACGGAGGGATGAGCCTCGTCGGTGATCAGGGTCATCAGCGTCGAGCGGGTGGTGACGCGGAAGGCGCGCTCGAGAAGCCAGGCGCTGTCCGCGCTCGGGGACGCCGTGGTGGTGCCCTGCTGGATGGTGCGCAGCAGCAGCTCGAGATGACCGTCGCTGGAGCGGGAGGGCAGCTGGAGCGGGGAGGACTCGCTGCCGCCGACCATGCCGACCAGGTCGCCGCTCTTCTGGGCCAGGAAGCACACCATCCCGGCGGCGAGGACCATCGCGTCCCGCTTGGAGGAGCCGTCGGCCGCGGTCGCCGCCATCGACGAGGAGGTGTCCGCCACGATCGAGAGGTGCCGCACCCGCTCCTCGTTGAACTGGCGGATCAGCGGCTCGCCGGAGCGGGCCGTGGCCTTCCAGTCGATGTCGGAGATCTTGTCACCGGGCTGGTAGTACTTCAGGTCATCGAAGTCCTCGCCGCTGCCCTTGAACAGCGAACGGCCGCGGCCCTGGATGAGGCCGCGCGCCCGGTTCGAGGTGTGCAGGTCCACCCGGGCCTTGACCCGGGTGAGGAGCGAGGTCGCCATCGCGGTCCCTTCGTGCGCGGCCGGTCAGGGCATCGGCACGGCGTGGAACACCGCGTCGATGATCTGCTCGGGCTTGATGCCGCTGGCGAGCGCGTCGAAGGTCAGCACGAGGCGGTGGCGCAGCACGCCGTAGCGCATGGCGCGCACGTCGTCGGGGGTGACGTAGTCGCGGCCGTGCAGCAGGGCGTGCGCCTGGCCCACCCGCATGAGCGCGAGGGAGCCGCGGGGGCTCGCGCCGACGCGCACCGACTGGGTGAGGTTCGGGACCGGGCGGGGGCCGGAGCCGCGCGTGGTGAAGACCAGGTCGATGATGTACCGCTTCACGGCGGGGTCGACGTAGACCTGGTCGACCATCTGCTGCAGGAAGCGGACGTCCTCGAGGGTGACGGTGCCGACGGCCTCGCGGGGGCCGGTGAGGCTGCCGGCGGTGGAGCGGTCGAGGATCTCGTGCTCCTCGGCGGGGCGCGGGTAGGTGAGGATCTCCTTCGTCAGGAAGCGGTCCATCTGCGCCTCGGGGAGGACGTAGGTGCCCTCCTCCTCGATCGGGTTCTGGGTCGCCAGCACCATGAACGGCTCGGGCAGGCGGTACACCTCGCCGCCGATGGAGGTCTGCCGCTCCTGCATCGCCTCGAGCATCGCCGACTGCGTCTTGGCGCTGGAGCGGTTGATCTCGTCCAGCAGCACCACGTTCGCGTGGACCGGCCCGAGCTGGGTGGTGAAGGTGCCCGAGCCGTAGTTGAAGATCTGGGTGCCGATGATGTCGTTGGGCATCAGGTCGGGGGTGCACTGGATACGGGCGAAGGAGCCCGTGATCGAGGAGGCCAGCGCGCTCGCGGCGGTGGTCTTCGCCAGGCCCGGCACCGATTCCAGCAGCACGTGCCCGCCGGCGGCCAGCGCGGTCAGCAGCGACAGGCGCAGGTTCTCCTGGCCCACCACGCGCGACTGGAACACCCTCGTGATCGTCGAGACGATCGCGCCGCTGCGCTCGAGATCGCCGGGGGAGATCGCGCGGGCGGCGGGGGCGAAGCCGCCGGGCCGTCGCGCAGGGGCGCTGTGGCCCTGGGCCGCCTGGCCCTGGACGCCCTGAGTCGGGGCGCCCGGTCGGGAGGCGCTCGGTCCTGAGGCGCTCGGGGCCGAGCCCTGCGGCGCGGGGCGGGCGGGCGGCGCCGGGGGGCGCGCCGAGGACCCGGGCTGCTGGGTGGGTGGAATGCTCATGCGCTGCGGATCCCCCGTCATGCGATCGATTCGTACCATCGGTGCTGGTGACCGCCGTGCAGAGGTCCAGGGGCGCTCCGGCCCCTCCCCCGAGGCGGTCGGACGCCGAGGCGCCCGCGGCCCAGCCGGCGGCGCCTCCCCGTCGGCGACGGGGCCGCACCACCGCACCGATCCTAGCGGTCCGACGGCACCGGGCGGGGACGCCGCCCGCCGACGCGCCCGCCCCGGAGGGGATCTGCCGTGCACGGGATCGGCCTCCGCCCGGGAGACCCCGCCCACCTCGAGTGGGACGGCGGAGGCCGGTTTGGGACACTGGGCCCGTGCCTGCAGACCGCTTCGACCGCGCGACCCCGCCCGTCGCCCCCACCTCCCCCGGCCTCGTCGTCGACGAGCAGGGACGGGGCACCTTCGCCGTCGCCGCCCCCCGAGCCCGAGCGGTGGACCTGTGCCTCCGCCAGGGCGCCGCCGAGCACCGCCAGAGGCTGCGCCACTACGACGGGGGCCTGCACTGGGACCACGTCACAGGCATGACCCCCGGCACCCGCTACGGGCTGCGGGTCGACGGCCCGTGGGACCCCGGCAGCGGGATGCTCGCCAATCCGCGCAAGCTCCTGCTGGATCCCCGGGCGCGCGGCGTCTCCCATTCCTCCCCTCTGCTGAGCGCCTTCTTCCCCTTCGAGGTCGACGCGATGCTGGACCGCCGGGACGAGGTCCCCCAGCGCAGCGAGGTCGACAGCGGCGACTCCGCCGTGTGGTCCGTGGTGGTCGACGACGCCTTCGACTGGCAGGACGACCTGCGACCGATGGGCGACTGGGACGCGACCGTGCTCTACGAGCTGCACGTCAAGGGCTTCACCCGGCTGCACCCGGAGCTGCCGCCGGAGCAGCGCGGCACCTATGCCGGGCTCGGCCACCCCGCCGTCACCGGCTACCTGCGCGACCTGGGCGTGACCAGCATCGAGCTGCTCCCGATCCATGCCGCGATGGACGAGCCGCACCTGACCCGGCTGGGGCTGGCGAACTACTGGGGCTACTCGACCATGTCGTACTTCGCCCCCGAGCCCTCCCTCGCGACCGCCGCCGCCCAGCAGGCCGGCGCCCAGGCGGTGCTCGAGGAGGTCAAGACCATGGTGCGCCGCCTGCACGCGGCCGGCTTCGAGGTGATCCTCGACGTGGTCTACAACCACACCGCCGAGGGCGGCGGCGACGGCCCCTCCCTCTCGCTGCGCGGCCTGGACAACCTCGAGTACTACTGGACCGACCACGGCGTCCCCCAGGACGTCACCGGCACCGGCGGCACCCTCGACCCCCGCTCCGTGCACACGATGGACCTGGTCCTCGCCTCCCTGCGCTACTGGGTGCAGGAGGTGCACGTGGACGGGTTCCGCTTCGACCTCGCCACCACGCTCGGCCGCGACGACCGCGGCTTCCGCGCCGACCATCCGCTGCTGCGCGCGATCGTCACCGACCCCGCGCTGCGGGACGTGAAGCTCATCGCCGAGCCGTGGGACGTGGGCACCGGCGGCTGGCAGACGGGGAACTTCCCCGCCCCCTTCGCCGAGTGGAACGACGCCTTCCGCGACGACGTGCGCTCCTTCTGGCTGGCCGACCGCGCCGCCCGCGAGCGCACCGGGGAGCCGGGGATCGGCGGGGTCCGCGACCTCGCCACGCGCCTGGCCGGCTCCTCCGACATGTTCACCCGTCAGGACCCGCCGGGCCTGCCCGAGGGGCGCAGCCTGCGCGCTCCCTGGGCCTCGATCAACTACGTCACCGCGCACGACGGCTTCACCCTGCGGGACCTCACCGCCTACGAGTCCAAGCACAACGAGGCCAACGGCGAGGACAACCGAGACGGCACCTCGGACAACCGCTCCTTCCACCACGGCCACGAGGGCGAGCTCCCGCCCGGCGCTCCGCACCGCGAGGAGATCGAGGCCGCCCGCCGGCGCACCGCCCGCAGCGTGCTGGCCACGCTGCTGCTGGCGTCGGGCACCCCGATGCTCACCGCGGGCGACGAGCGGGGCCGCACCCAGCGCGGCAACAACAACGCCTACTGCCAGGACAACGAGATCTCCTGGGTGGACTGGCGCCGCACCGCAGCGGCGGAGAGGCTGCGCGCGACCGTGGTGCGCCTGCTGCAGCTGCGCGGCGAGCACCCCCAGCTGCGGACCCCGCACTTCCTGCGCCCGGCGGACCCGGAGCAGCTCGACGCCGGACAGATCGCCTGGTTCGACGAGACCGGGGCGCCGATGGCGCACGAGGAGTGGATGGACCCCGCCCGCCACGTGCTGGTCATGCTGCGCCCGGCGGTCCACGGCCGCGAGGGCGCCGAGCACCTGCTGGTGATCCTCTCCGGCGCCGCGGAGGCGACCGAGGTGCGCCTGCCGGAGGCCCCCTGGCCGCAGGGTCCGGCGAAGGTGCTGCTGGACACGGCGCTGGAGTCCCCCGAGGACCTGCCGCCCGGACCGGTCGGTGACCGCACGGTCACCGTCGCGCCCGGCGGCGTCGTGGTGCTCGGCATCGCTCCCTGAGTCACGCCGCCCCTCCCCGAGCGGCTATCGTGAGGTCAGTCACCGCGATCGTCGCAGAGCCCCCTGTGACCAGGGAGCGCTCAGGCAGGAGAGGCCATGTCCGAGACCACTTTCCGCACGGGGCTGGACGCCGGGATCGGCCGCATCCCGATCATGGACGTGCAGCCCGTCGTCGACGGCGGGAGGTTCCCCGCCCGATGCGTCGAGGGCGAGACCGTCGCGGTGCGCGCCAACGCCTTCCGCGAGGGCCACGACGCGATGGGCGTGCAGCTGGTGCTGATCTCCCCCACCGGGGTCGAGACCCGTCGGCGGCTGCGCTCGACGAACCCGGGTCTGGACCTGTGGGAGGCCACGATCCGGCCCGACCAGCTGGGCACCTGGACCTTCCGCATCGAAGCCTTCTCCGCCCCCTACGACACCTGGGCCCATGTGGCCGAGGTGAAGATCCCCGCCGGCGTCGACCCGGAGCTGACCTGCGACGAGGGCGTGCTCGTGCTCGAGCGGGTGCTCGCCGAGATCGCCGAGGGCACGCGACCGGCCTCCGACGGGCCGGTGGTCTCCGCCGCGCTCGAGTCGCTGCGCTCCCCCGGCCTGCCGGTCACCGCCCGGATCGCCCCGGCGCTCGCCGCCGACCTGCGCGGCATCCTCGCCGAGCGGCCGCTGCGCGAGGGCGTCACCGTCGCCGGCCCCTTCCGCCTCGAGGTGCAGCGCCGCCGCGCCCTGTACGGCTCCTGGTACGAGTTCTTCCCCCGCTCCGAGGGCGCGCACTTCGACCCCGAGCACGGCTGGACCTCCGGCACGCTGCGCTCCGCCGCCCGCTCCCTGGACCGGATCGCACAGATGGGCTTCGACGTCGCCTACCTGACCCCGATCCACCCCATCGGCACCACCTTCCGCAAGGGGCGCAACAACACCCTGGAGACGCGGCCGGGCGACCCCGGCTCGCCCTACGCGATCGGCTCGCCCGCGGGCGGCCACGACGCGATCCACCCCGATCTCGGCACGATCGAGGACTTCGACGCCTTCGTCGCCCGGGCGAAGGAGCTCGGCCTCGAGGTGGCGATGGACATAGCCCTGCAGTGCTCCCCCGACCACCCGTGGGTGCAGGAGCACCCCGAGTGGTTCGTGGTGCGGGCGGACGGCACCATCGCCTACGCCGAGAACCCGCCGAAGAAGTACCAGGACATCTACCCCCTCAGCTTCGACACGGACTACGAGGGGCTCTACGCCGCGATCCGCGACGTGCTCGAGCACTGGGTCAGGCACGGCGTGACCCTCTTCCGCGTCGACAACCCGCATACCAAGCCGGTCCGTTTCTGGGAGGAGCTGCTGGCGGAGTTCGCCGAGAAGCATCCCGAGGTGATCTTCCTGGCCGAGGCGTTCACCC
This sequence comes from Brachybacterium sp. SW0106-09, assembly GCF_001293905.1. Classification (NCBI taxonomy): domain Bacteria; kingdom Bacillati; phylum Actinomycetota; class Actinomycetes; order Micrococcales; family Dermabacteraceae; genus Brachybacterium; species Brachybacterium sp. SW0106-09. Next base: position 44,380 of record NZ_BCAK01000020.1, on the reverse strand, counting down.
GGCCGACGATGATGCACACCCTGGGCAAGGTCGGCTACCACCAGTCCTACACCTACTTCACCTGGCGCGAGAGCGCCGAGGAGCTGCAGGAGTACCTCGAGGAGCTGGTCGAGGCGGCGCCCTACATGCGCCCGAGCTTCTGGCCCACCACCCACGACATCCTCACCCCGTACATGAGCTCCGGCGGGCGGCACGCCTTCGTGCTGCGCGCGATCCTCGCCGCCACGCTCGTGCCGACCTGGGGCATCTACTCCGGCTACGAGCTGGTCGAGCACGTCCCCCGGCCCGGCGCGCAGGAGCAGATCGACAACGAGAAGTACGAGTACAAGCCCCGCGACTACGCCGGCGCTCTCACCCGCGGCGAGAGCCTCGAGCCGCTGCTGGGCACCCTGAACCGGATCCGGCGCGAGCACCCCGCGCTGCAGACCCTCACCACCATCCGCTTCCACGAGGCGGGCGACCCCCAGGTGCTGGTCTTCTCCAAGCACCTCGACGCCGACGCGAGCGGCACCGGCCGCCCCGACACGGTGCTGGTCGTCTCGCTGACCGCCCACGACCGCGACGCCTCCACCCGCCTGCACCTCGAGCTCGACGCGCTCGGGGTCGAGGGGGATTTCGAGGTCGAGGACCTGCTCACCGGTGAGCGGTTCCGCTGGGACCGGGAGCCCTTCGTCATCCTGAGCGCCGCCGACCGGCCCGCCCATGTGCTGCGCATCATCCACCCCGAGGAGAGCTGACATGTCCCACACCACGGAGAGCACCACGGAGAGCGCCGACCGTCCCGTCCCGGTGATGCCGCTGGGCGAGCACGAGCTCGGCGCGACGGCGACCGGCAGCCACCACGAGCCCCATGCGGTCCTCGGCGCCCACGAGTACGAGGGCGGCGTCACGGTGCGCACCCTCAAGCCCTTCGCGAGCGAGGTCGCGGTGCTCCTGCCCGACGGCTCCGCCCACGCGATGGAGCACGAGCACGACGGGATCTGGACCGTCGCCCTGCCGCTCGCGGAGGTCCCCTCCTACCGGATCCGGGTCACCTGGTCCGCCGGGGAGAACTGGGTCGACCTCGAGGAGCCCTACCGCTTCCTGCCCACGATCGGCGAGCTCGACCTGCACCTGATCCGGGAGGGCCGCCACGAGGAGCTGTGGCGGGCGCTGGGCGCGCACGTGCGCACCGTGGACGGGGTGGAGGGCACCTCCTTCGCCGTCTGGGCGCCGAACGCCCGCGCCGTCCAGGTGATCGGCTCCTTCACCAGCTGGGACGGTCGCCTGCACTCGATGCGCTCGCTGGGCACCTCCGGCGTCTGGGAGCTGTTCGTGCCCGGGGTCGGGGCGGGCGAGGTCTACAAGTTCCGGATCCTCGGGGCCGACGGCACCTGGCGCGAGAAGGCCGACCCGATGGCGCGCGCGGCCGAGGTGCCGCCCGCGACCGGCTCCGTGATCACCGTCAGCGACTTCGAGTGGACCGACGACCACTGGCTCGCCGAGCGCGCCTCCGCCGAGGCGGTCTCCTCCCGCATGTCGATCTACGAGGTGCACCTGGCCAGCTGGCGGCCGGGCCTGGGCTACCGGGAGCTCGCCGAGGAGCTCACCGCATACGTCGCCGAGATGGGCTTCACCCACGTCGAGTTCATGCCGGTCGCCGAGCACCCCTTCGGCGGGTCCTGGGGCTACCAGGTCACCGGCTACTACGCGCCCACCTCCCGGCTCGGCTCCCCCGACGAGCTGCGCCACCTCGTCGACACCCTCCACGGCGCCGGCATCGGCGTGATCATGGACTGGGTGCCGGCCCACTTCCCCAAGGACGAGTGGGCGCTGGGCCGCTTCGACGGCACCCCGCTGTACGAGCACGCCGATCCCCGCCGCGGCGAGCACCCGGACTGGGGCACGTACATCTTCGACACCGGTCGCCACGAGGTGCGCAACTTCCTGGTCGCCAACGCCTGCTACTGGCTCGAGGAGTTCCACGTCGACGGGCTGCGGGTCGACGCGGTCGCCTCGATGCTCTATCTCGACTACTCGCGCGAGGACGGACAGTGGGTGCCCAACCGCCACGGCGGCCGCGAGGACCTCGAGAACATCGCCTTCCTGCAGGAGACCACCGCGACCGCGTACAAGCGCGCGCCCGGCATCGTGATGATCGCGGAGGAGTCCACCTCCTTCCCGGGCGTCACCCGCCCCACCGAGACCGGCGGCCTCGGCTTCGGGTTCAAGTGGAACATGGGCTGGATGCACGACACCCTGCAGTACCTGGGCCAGGACCCGATCAACCGCCAGTACCACCACGGCGAGCTGACCTTCTCGATGGTCTACCAGTACTCGGAGAACTTCATCCTGCCGCTGAGCCACGACGAGGTCGTGCACGGCAAGGGCTCGCTGCTGCGCAAGGCGCCGGGCGACGACTGGCAGCAGGCCGCGACGCTGCGCTCCTATCTCACCTTCCAGTGGACCCATCCGGGCAAGCAGCTGGTGTTCATGGGGATCGAGTTCGCCCAGGGCACCGAGTGGTCCGAGCAGGCCGGGCTGCCGTGGTGGCTGCTGGAGTACCCGCTGCACCGCGGGGCGCAGCAGCTCGTGCGCGACCTCAACGCCGTCCAGGCCGAGTTCCCGGCGCTCTACCAGCGGGACCAGGACCCGGGCGGCTTCGAGTGGCTGATCGGCGACGACGCGCAGCACAACGTGCTCTCCTTCGTCCGACGCGACGAGGCGGGCGACCCCGTTGTCGTGGTCGTGAACTTCTCGCCCGAGCCGTGGCACGAGCACCGCATCCCGCTGCCCGAGGGCGGGGACTGGCTCGAGGTGCTGAACTCCGACGCCCCGGTCTACGGCGGCAGCGGGGTCGGGAACCTGGGACGGGTCCACGCCGAGCCGCTCCCCCAGCACGGGCGCGACCACTCGGTGCGCCTCTCGGTGCCGCCGCTCGGCGCCGTGGTCCTCGCCCCCGCCCGCCTGCGCGAGGGCTGAGCACGAGGGGCGCGGCCCGCCCCAGGGCTGCCGCAACGCCATGAGCCGCTGTGCTCCAGGAGTGGAGCACAGCGGCTCATGACGTGCAGCGCAGGGCGGCGCCCGGCGCGGCTCAGTACAGGAGGTTCGCGAGGCGCTTGCGGGCCGGGGCCACGCGGGGGTCGTCGGCCCCGGCGACCTCGAACAGCTCCAGCAGGCGCGTGCGCACCGCGTCCTCGGTCTCCTGGTCCGCGCCACGCAGCTGGTCCAGCAGGCGGGTGAAGGCGTCCTCGACGTGGCCGCCGAGCATGTCGAGATCCGCCACCAGCAGCTGGGCGTCGAGATCGGCGGGGGCGTCGGCCGCGGCCTGACGGGCGGCGGCGAGATCCGCGCCCTGGGTGCGACGCATCAGCTCGACCGTGGCGAGGCCCGCCTTCGCCTCGCCGTCGGCGGGGCTCTCCTGCAGCTGCTTGCGGTAGGCGGCGACGGCGGCGTCGAGGTCGCCCCGCTCGATCGCCTCGTAGGCCTCGGCCAGCAGCGGCGGCAGCGGCTCCTCGGGAGCGGCGGCCTGCTCGGCCTCGCCGCCCGGCAGCTCCATCCCCTGCTGGCGGGCGACGTCGACGACCTGGTTCAGCAGGCCGTCGATCTCCGTCTCGGGCAGCACGGTGTCGACGATCGGCTGCAGCTGGCCCTGCAGCAGGAGCAGCAGCGTGGGCAGCTGCTGGACCCGCAGCGCGGCGGCGACCCGCTGCTGGGTGTCGGCGTCGACGACGGCCAGGCGCAGCGCGCCGCCCTTCGCGTCGACGCCGCGGCGCAGTGCGGCGAGATAGGTCGGGCCCTCGGGGACCCGGCCGCTGGTGACCAGCAGGAGGGTCGGGACCTGCTGCGAGTCGGCGATGAGCTGCTCGAGGCCCTGCTCGGTGACGGCGACCTCGTGCGCGGAGGGCTCCCCCGCGTCGGTCGCCCCGGCGCCGCCGGCGGGCTGCTTGAGCGCGGCGAGATCGATGATGCCGTACGGATCAGACACGGAGGTACTCCTTCGACGGGTGCGTGACCGTCCCAGTCTAGGGAGTGGCTCCCGGGAGCGGACCCGGGGCCGGCGGGACCGGACGCGGATCACGGCCCCGCGGCACGGCCCCGCGGCCGCACGTTCTCGCGGGCGTCACCGCCGGCGGGTCACTCCCCGCTGGCGGCGAGCGCGGTCTGGGTCGCGCCGATCGGCTGGACCTGTCCCCCGGCGTCGGCCGAGGGGATGTAGAGCGCCACGTGGGTGCCGAACTCGCGCACGTACTGCTTGGTGAACTCGCGCGTGCCGATCACCTTGGTGTACTTGTTGTCCTCCGCGTAGCGCATGGTCGCGCCGTCCTTGATCGCGACCTTGCGCGAGGACATCAGCGTCGCCATCACGATCGCGCCGCCGTCCTCGGTGCGCAGGCCCGCGAGCTCGCCGTCGCGCACGGAGTAGGTCTCGCGGATGGTGCCGGCCTCGTCCCGTTCCACGCCCTTGTTCAGCTCGGTGCGCTCGGCCTGGATGCGCTCGTGCGTGCCGGTCTGGAAGGGGTTCGCGGCGAGCTTGTCGTCGGGGTCCGCGGCGTCGCCGTCGGTGAGCACCTTCGCGTAGAGCTCGAGCGCCTGCGCCGGGGTCATGACCAGGCCCTCGGCGTCGGCGGTGAGTGCCTCGGAGCCGACCACGGCGTTGGGGACGGTGGGCATGTCCACGCCGACCGCCTGCTGGGCCCAGCCCCAGGCGGTGTAGCCGGACTTCGCGTCCTTCTGCTGCATCGCCAGGAAGTACGGCACGCCGTCCTGCACGGAGTCCTCGACCAGCGCGATCGCGACGCGCGGGAACTCGGCGCTGACCGAGCTCATGGGCACGATCGTCCCGGCGCCGGGGACCTTGAGGTCCTCGGCCCACTCGGGGGCCTTCTCGATCAGGCCGTAGACGGCCTTGCGGAACTCCGCGGCGGAGCCGGAGACGCGCGGGGCGAGCTTCGCGGCGTCCTTCGCCTCGTCGGCCGCGACCACGGCGGCGCTGACCTCGGGCACGATCTCCTCGATCTGCTCGGTGGTCTGCACGGGTGTGGGCTCGGCGAGCTGCTTGCCGGTGGGCGGTGCGGGCGGTGCGGAGGGCTCGGAGCCGCAGGCGGCGAGCAGTCCGGTGGCGAGCACGCCACCGGCTCCGAGCAGGAGGCCACGGCGGCCGACGGGTCGAGTGCTCATCACGGTGTCCTTCCGCGCGGTGCCGCGCAGCGTCTGGGGGGTCATCGTCGCTCCTGGTCCGCGTCGTCGCCGGAGGGGTCCGCGCCCAGGGAGCCGCCGTCGGAGCCGGCGTCGGAGGCGGTGCCGTCGGCGCCGGTCCCCGCGTCGTCGGCCCGGTCGCCGAAGGACCACACGCTCTGCTCGCCGACCTCGCGGGCGCCGGGGGCGTCCAGGGGGTCCTCGGTGCGCGGGGCGTCGGCGCCGTCGGTATCGGTATCGGTATCGGCGCCGTCCCGGCCCTCGGAGAGGCCTCCCGCCGCGGCCCCGGCCGCGGCGCCGCCCGTGGCGAGCGACGTGCGCGCCTCGCTCGAGCGCGCCTCCTGGCGCTCCTCGAGCAGCTCGTCCTCGTCCTCGTCGCCGCGGCGGCCGATCGAGACGACCAGGAGCACCAGGCCGATCACGGCGATCGCGGCGCCGCCGGCGTAGGCGTAGGGCACCCACTCGTTCTCCTCGTCCACCGGCCAGGTGATCGAGATCTTGTCGGCGCCGGCGGCGGTGCCGTCGGTGACGATCAACAGGGAGCGGTAGACCTGCTCGTTCTCGCCGTTCTCCGCGGCCCAGAACTCGGCGATGTCCAGGGTGTAGGGGCTGGCGGAGGTGTCCACGGAGCGCCAGAGGTCCGAGCCGGTCGGGTCGGAGATCTCCGCGGCGCCGTCGGGCTCGACGTCCTCGGTGCTCAGCGTGCTCCAGTCGGAGGCGCCGGTGACGCGGGTGTGGTGGACGCCCTCGAGATAGGCGTCGATGTCGCTGTTCGAGGCGGTGATCACGGAGACGTCGGAGGCGCCCTCGATCACGACCTCGCCCTCCTCGCCGCCCACGTAGAGCACGCCGGGGTCGATGACGACGGCGGGGCCCGGATCCTCCAGGGTCGCCGTGGCGGTGGTCTCGGTCTCGGGGGCCCAGGTGGTCTCGCCCAGACGGCCGAGCACGAGCCCGATCAGACCGATCAGGACCAGCAGGACGGCCAGGAGTCGTTGCACGGTGGATTGCTCCTTCGATGGGGGCCGCCAGGCCCCGGACACGGGACCGCTCCACGATACGAGCACGGCGCGCCGGCGACCAGGCCCCCGTGAGCATGGGCACCCGGGGTGAAGCACCTCTCACACCCCTCTCATCGCTCTCTCATCGGCGCCGGGCCGCTCCCCCGTCGCGGCTCCGGGCGCGCCCCGCCGCGTCGGCAGAGGCCCGCCGCAGGTGTCGTACCCTGTCGGGGTGCGTCTCGTCGTTGCCCGCTGCTCCGTCGACTACACCGGTCGACTCACCGCCCACCTGCCGCTCGCTCCCCGGCTCCTGATCGTCAAGGCCGATGGCAGCGTGCTCGTGCACTCCGACGGCGGGAGCTACAAACCCCTGAACTGGATGAGCCCGCCCTGCACGCTGACCACCTCGCGCCGTGACGACGCCGAGGCGGAGTCCGATCCCGAGGGCGACTGGATCGAGCAGTGGGACGTGGTCCACGACAAGTCCGGCGATCGCCTGCGGGTGCGGCTGCACGAGGTGCTCGAGGACTCCTCCCATGAGCTCGGCGTCGATCCCGGACTGCAGAAGGACGGCGTGGAGGCGCATCTGCAGGCGCTCCTCGCCGAGAACATCGAGACGCTCGGCGACGGCTGGTCGCTGGTGCGCCGCGAGTACTTCACCGCGATCGGCCCCGTGGACATCCTCGCCCGCGACGAGAACGGCGGCACCGTCGCGATCGAGATCAAGCGCCGCGGCGAGATCGACGGCGTCGAGCAGCTCACCCGCTATCTCGACCTGCTGAACCGCGACCCGCTGCTCGCCCCCGTGCGCGGCATCTTCGCCGCCCAGGCCATCAAGCCGCAGGCGAAGGTGCTGGCCGGCGACCGCGGCATCGACTGCGTCACCCTCGACTACGACGCCCTGCGCGGCATCGACGACGCGGAGTCGCGCCTGTTCTGAGCCCCGTCCCCTCCGTCCCACCCCGGGAGTGCGCATGCCCACCGACGTGCCCGTGCCGACCGACCTCTCCGCGCCGACCGCGGATCTCGCCCTGCGCGGCACCGCCGTGCTCGAGCAGGGGCTGGTCCCCGACGCCCTGGTGCTCTGCGCCGGGGAGCGGATCCTCTGGGCCGGCCCCGCCGCCCACGCGCCCGCAGGGCTCCTGCCCGAGGACAGCCGCGTCCTCGAGCACGACGGGCTGATCCTGCCGGGGCTGGTGGACCTGCACTGCCACGGCGGCGGCGGCGCCTCCTTCCCCGACTCCGAGGGCGCCGAAGAGATGCTCGCCGCGGTCCTCGAGCACCGCCGGCACGGCACCACCTCCCTCGTCGCCTCCCTCGTCACCGCCGACGCCGCGACGCTGCGCGAGAAGGTCGCCCAGCTCGCCGGTCTCCATCGCGACGGGGAGATCGCCGCGATCCACCTCGAGGGTCCCTTCCTCTCGGAGGCCCGCCGCGGGGCGCAGAACCCCGCCCATCTCACCGACGGCGACCCGGCGCTGGTGCGCGAGCTCGCCGAGATCGCCGGCGGCGCTCTCGCGACGATGACCGTCGCCCCCGAGTCCGCCGGGGCCGACGAGGTGATCGACGTGCTCGCGGGCAGCGGCGCCGTCCCCTCGCTCGGCCACACCGACGGCGGCAGCGCGGAGATGACCCGCGCCGTCGACCGCTCGATCGCGGCGCTGCGTCGAAGCCGCGGGCGCTCCCCGCTGCCCACGGCGACCCATCTGTTCAACGGCATGCGCCCGATCCACCACCGCGACCCGGGCCCGGCCCTCGCGGCGCTGGATGCCGCCTCGCGCGGGGAGATGGTGGTCGAGGTGATCGCCGACGGCGTGCACCTGGATGCGCGCACCGTCGCGCACGTCTTCTCGATCGCCGCCGAGGACCACGTCGTGCTGGTCACCGACGCGATGGCCGCCGCCGGGATGGCAGACGGCCGCTACCGGCTCGGCGCGCTCGACGTCACCGTCGAGGCGGGCGTCGCCACGCTCACCGAGGGCGGCGCGATCGCGGGCGGGACCGCGCACCTCGTCGAAGTGCTGCGCCTGGCCGTGCTCGAGGCGGGCGTCGAGCTGGTCGCCGCGGTCCGCGCGGCCTCGACCGTCCCTGCCCGGGTGCTGGGGCTCGAGGACGAGATCGGTTCCCTCGCCGCCGGTCGACGGGCCGATGTGCTGATGGTGGACCGGCAGTTGCGCCCGGTCACGGTGCTGCGGGGCGGCCAAGAGGTCTGAGGCCGGGCCTGCCGGGGCTCCGTCCGGCCCGGTGGTCCGGGGCCGTCGCCGCCCGAGTCCGCTCGGCCTCGCCGCCGTCCGCTCGGCTCAGTCCGCGTCGCCGATGACGAGCCCCGTCGGCGCGGCCTCGAGCCAGGAGTTCAGCGCCGCGCCCGGCACGAGGTCGACGACCGCGTGGACCTCCCGGCGGTCGCGCAGGGTGAAGGCGAGGAGGTAGGCCTCCTGGCCGCCCTCGACACGGGCCGGGAGCCGGCGCCGGTTCACCTCGACGATCTCACCGCGGCGGATCACGACCTCGGGACCGATCCGCACCGAGAACGCACGGAACCAGCGCAGGCGGTCGGTGCCGAAGCGCATCATGCCGTGCTGCCAGCGCTCACCGCCCACGATCCCCCGCCGTTGCAGCGAGCACTCGAAGGCACCCCGGGTGCGCGAGCCCAGCACCTGGCGCTGGGCGACCAGCAGCACTGCGAGCACCACCAGAACGACGAGCATCCCGACCCCCACCAGGAGGATCGGGATGCCCTTGTCGTCCATCTGCGATGCGCCGCCGCTCAGATCCGGTCGGCGTGCGGCGCCTGGGCCTCCGCATCATCGACGCCGATGGTCACGACGTCGGAGTCCACGGAGACGAAGCCGCCCGACACGGAGCGCTCGTCGACATGGCCGTCCAGGTCGTGGATCCGGATGACGCCGTCGCCGAGGATCGCGAGCGTCGGCTGCATCTGCGGCAGGATGCCCATCGAGCCGTCGATCGCGGGCACGACCACCTGCGAGGCCTGCCCGGTCCAGACGGTCCGGTCGGCGGTGACGAAGGTGACCTCGAGCGCACTCACGCGCCGAGCTCCTTGTCGATGCGGTGCTGGTTCTCCAGCACCATGTCGATGCCGCCCACGTTGAAGAAGGCCGACTCGGTGATGTGGTCGAACTCGCCGTCGCAGATGCCCTTGAAGCCCTCGATGGTGTCCTTCATGGGGACGTCCGAGCCGTCCACGCCGGTGAACTGCTTGGCGAGGTGGGTGTTCTGCGAGAGGAACTGCTGGATGCGGCGTGCCCGCGAGACGATGACCTTGTCCTCCTCGGACAGCTCGTCCACGCCCAGCATCGCGATGATGTCCTGCAGCTCCTTGTTGCGCTGGAGGATCTGCTTCACGCGCACCGCGGTGTCGTAGTGGTCCTGGCCCACGTAGCGGGGGTCGAGGATCCGCGAGGTCGAGGCCAGCGGATCGATCGCCGGGTAGAGGCCGCGCGAGGCGATCTCTCGCGAGAGCTCCGTGGTGGCGTCGAGGTGGGCGAAGGTCGTCGCCGGGGCCGGGTCGGTGTAGTCGTCGGCCGGGACATAGATCGCCTGCATCGAGGTGATCGAGTGGCCGCGCGTCGAGGTGATGCGCTCCTGGAGAACGCCCATCTCGTCGGCCAGGTTCGGCTGGTAGCCCACCGCGGAGGGCATGCGGCCCAGCAGGGTGGAGACCTCGGAGCCCGCCTGGGTGAAGCGGAAGATGTTGTCGATGAACAGCAGCACGTCCTGCGCCTGCTCGTCGCGGAAGTACTCGGCCATGGTCAGGGCCGAGAGCGCGACGCGCAGACGGGTGCCCGGCGGCTCGTCCATCTGGCCGAAGACCAGGGCAGTCTTCTCGATGACGCCGGACTCGGTCATCTCCTCGATGAGGTCCCAGCCCTCACGGGTGCGCTCGCCGACGCCTGCGAAGACCGACACGCCGTCGTGGTTGTTGGCCACGCGGTAGATCATCTCCTGGATGAGCACCGTCTTGCCCACGCCCGCACCGCCGAACAGACCGATCTTGCCGCCCTTGACGTAGGGGGTGAGCAGGTCGATCGACTTGATGCCGGTCTCGAACATCTGGGTGGCCGACTCGAGCTGGTCGAAGTTCGGTGCCTTGCGGTGGATGGGCCAGCGCTCGGAGATCTGCAGCTGATCGGCGGGCTTGTTCAGCGGGGTGCCGATCACGTCGAACACGGTGCCGAGGGTCGCGTCGCCCACCGGCACCGAGATCGGGGCGCCGGTGTCGGTCACGGCCTGGCCGCGGACCACGCCGTCGGTGGGCTTCAGCGCGATGCCGCGCACCATGCCGTCGCCGAGGTGCTGGGCGGTCTCGAGGGTCAGGGTCGACGCCTCGAGGCCCGAGCCGGTGTCCTCGATCTGGATGGTCAGCGCGTTGTAGAGGTCGGGGATGTTCCCCGGGGGGAACTCGATGTCGACGACGGCGCCGGTGACGCGCGCGACGCGCCCGGTGGCGGTCGGCGCCGAGGCGACGGGGGCCTGGCTGTCAGTGGTGGTGGTCATGTGTTCTCTCCATGTCGAGCCGACGCTGGGGCGAGGTCGGCCACAATCTGTCGGCGGATGTCTCAGCGTTCGGTGCGGCCGGATCCCGAGAGCGCGTCGGCGCCGCCGACGATCTCCGTGATCTCCTGGGTGATCTCCGCCTGGCGGGCGGAGTTCGCCAACCGGGTGAACTTGTCGATCTGCGTCTGGGCGTTGTCGGTCGCGGTCTTCATCGCACGCTGCGTGGAGGCGTGCTCGGAGGCCATCGCCTGCAGCAGGATGTTGGTGATGCGCGAGCGGATGTACCGGGGCAGCAGCTCCTCGATCACCGCGTCCGCGTCCGGCACGAACTCGTAGAGCGGGTAGGTGGGCGCGTCCTGCTCGGCGCCCGCCTCGACCAGGCCCATCGGCACCATGCGGACGGACGTGGTGCGCTGGAGGAACCGGGACTCGAAGCGGGTGCCGACCACGTACATCTCATCGAGGTGGACCTCAGGGTCCTCGGTGAGGAGGTCCTCGGTGAGCACCGAGGCGATCTCCCGCCCGAGCTCCGGGATCTCGTTCTCCTTGTACGGCGTCCACGCGCGGTGCGGGGGCCGGTTGCGGAACCGGTAGTACGACTCGCCCTTGAGGCCGACGACGTACATCACGGGGGTCTTGCCCTCGTCGCGCAGCGTGTTGGCCAGCTGCTCGGCGGCCCGGATCACGTTGTGCGAGTAGGGGCCGGTCATGCCTCGGTCCGCGGTGATCATCAGGATGCCGACGCGGCCGGTCTCGTGCCGCTCGCTGTCCAGGAACGGGTGCGAGATCTCCGTGGAGTGCGTCGCCACCGAGCCGATCGCGCGGGTGAGCGCCTCGGCGTACGGCGTGGTCGCCTCCACCCTGGCGTGCGCCTTGGCGATGCGCGAGGCCGCGACCATCTCCTTGGCCTTGAAGATCTTCTTCATCCCCTGGGCGGAGCGGATCCTCTGCTTGTATACCCTCTGCTGGGCTCCCATTGCTCTCCTCGTGCGAGATCGGTGCGTGGCCGGCGGGTGCCGCCGCCCCGTGCGGGACGGCGGCAGCTCGCATCAGCCTCGGACGATCTGCTCCTGCTCGATCTCGCCGGCGCCCATGCGCCCGTTCTCGTCGGTGCGCGCGGCGCCCTCGCCCTTCCCAGCCAGGAAGTCCTGCTTGACCTGGTCGAGGATGCTCGAGAGCTCCTCCTCGGTCGAGGACTCGAACTTGCCGGTGGTGCGGATGGTCTCGAGCACGCCGCCGTTGTGGCGCAGGTGCTCCAGCAGCTGGGCCTCGAAGTCGCGGACGTCCTCCACCTCGACGTCGTCGAACTTGCCCTTGGTGCCCGCCCAGATCGAGACGACCTGCTCCTCCATCGGGAAGGGCGAGTACTGCGACTGCTTGAGCAGCTCCATCAGGCGAGCGCCGCGGTGCAGCTGCTGCTTCGAGGCCGCGTCGAGGTCGGAGGCGAACATCGCGAAGGCCTCGAGGTCGCGGAACTGCGCGAGCGAGAGCTTCAGGGTGCCCGAGACCGCCTTCATGGCCTTCGTCTGCGCGGAGCCGCCGACGCGGGAGACCGAGATGCCGACGTCGACCGCCGGGCGCTGGTTCGCGTTGAACAGGTCCGACTGCAGGAAGCACTGGCCGTCGGTGATCGAGATGACGTTGGTCGGGATGTACGCCGAGACGTCGTTCGCCTTGGTCTCGATGATCGGCAGGCCGGTCATCGAGCCGCCGCCCATCTCGTCGCTGAGCTTGGCGCAGCGCTCGAGGAGGCGGGAGTGCAGGTAGAACACGTCGCCGGGATACGCCTCGCGGCCCGGCGGGCGGCGCAGCAGCAGCGACACGGCGCGGTAGGCCTCGGCCTGCTTCGAGAGGTCGTCGAAGACGATCAGGACGTGCTTGCCCTCGTACATCCAGTGCTGGCCGATGGCCGAGCCGGTGTAGGGGGCGATGTACTTGAAGCCCGCGGGGTCCGAGGCGGGGGCGGCGACGATCGTGGTGTACTCCAGCGCGCCGGCCTCCTCGAGGGTGGCGCGCACGGAGGCGATGGTCGAGCCCTTCTGGCCGACGGCGACGTAGATGCAGCGGACCTGCTTCGAGGGGTCGCCGGACTCCCAGTTGGCCTTCTGGTTCAGGATCGTGTCGATGCCGATCGCGGTCTTGCCGGTCTGGCGGTCGCCGATGATCAGCTGACGCTGGCCGCGGCCGATCGGGGTCATCGCGTCGATGGCCTTCAGACCGGTCTGCATCGGCTCCTTGACGGCCTTGCGCTGCATCACGCCGGGCGCCTGCAGCTCGAGGGCGCGGCGGCCGACGGTCTCGATCTCGCCGAGGCCGTCGATCGGGGCACCGACCGGGTCCACGACGCGGCCGAGGTAGCCGTCGCCGACAGGGACCGAGAGCACCTGGCCGGTGCGGCGGACCTGCTGGCCCTCCTCGATGCCGCTGAACTCGCCGAGGACGACGACGCCGACCTCGCGCAGCTCGAGGTTCAGGGCGAGGCCGAGGGTGCCGTCCTCGAAGCGGACGAGCTCGTTGGCCATGACGTTCGGGAGGCCCTCGACGCGCGCGATGCCGTCGGCGGCCTCGCTGACGCGACCGATCTCCTCGCGCTCGGTGGCGCCTGCCTGGTAGGTGGACACTGCGGTGTCCAGGGCGTTCCGGATCTCCTCCGGGCTGATCGTGAGCTCCGCCATCTGGTGCTTCGCTTCCTCTCGGTCTCCCCGCGATGGGGAGTGTCTGGTCAGTGCTGGGGGACGCCGGGGCGTCGAGGGCTGGTTCAGGCCACGAGCGAGGACCGGGCCCGCGAGAGCCTGGCCAGCACGGTGGCGTCGTAGAGGTCGTCGCCGACCTGGATCCGGAGCCCGCCGACCACCTCCGGGTCGACCTGGAGGTTCAGCTGCACCTCACGGCCGTAGATGCCGGTCAGGACCGCGGAGAGGCGGGCCTGCTGCGATTCGTTCAGCGGGACGGCGCTGGCGACCTCCGCGAAGGCGCGCCGGCGACGGTCCGCGGCGAACCGCGCGAACTCCTCGACACGACGGGCCGGCTTGAGCTCGCTGCGACGTCCGACCGCGCGCGCCGCGAGGATGACCGTGAGCGAGTGCACGCGGCCCTCCAGCAGCCGGCGCAGCAGCACCGCCCGACGAGCGGGCTCGTCCCGAGCCCCGTCGAGGGCCGAGGTGAGGTCCCCGCTGCTGTCGATCAGGCGGGAGACCTGGAAGAGCTCCCCCTCGATCTGCTCCAGCACTCCCTCGCGCAGGGCGAGGTCGAGGAGGGTCGAGACCCCGAGCAGCTCGAGGGCGTCGAGGATGTCCTCCTGCTCGGACCAGCGTCGCCGCACGACCTCGAGCGCGAGCTCGAGGGTGCGGGGCCCGACCCGGCCTTCGAACAGCGAGCGCACGGCGGCCTCCTTGACGGCCGCGGGGCGGCCGGCATCGGAGAGCATGCGCACCAGCTGGTTGCTGGAATCGATGGCATCGGCCACCGAGAACAGCTCCTCGGCCTCGGTGTCCGGCACGGCGTCGGCCGCGGGGGCGGCCTCTGCCTGTCGGAGCACCTCGGCGAAGGAGGTGGAGGAGGTTCCTCGCATCACGGGTCCTTATCGGGTGGTGGTCTGGCTCGACTCGAGGTCGTCCAGGAACCGGTCGATCACACGGCGGGAGCGCTCGTCGTCGGTGAGGGACTCCCCGACGATCTTCGAGGCGAGATCGCTGGCGAGGGTTCCCACCTCACCGCGCAGCTCCGTCGAGGCGGCTACCCGCTCGGCGCTCAGCTGCTGGCGTCCTGCGGAGAGCAGGCGCTCGTTCTCGGCCTCGGCACGGGCACGGGCCTCGTCGACGATCTTTTGGCCGTCGGCGCGCGCCTTCTCGCGGATCGCAGCGGCTTCCTGACGCGCCGCCGCGAGCTCCTGCTCCTGGTCGTTCCTGAGCTGGTCAGCCTGCTCCTGGACCTGCTCCGCATGGCGGATGCCGCCCTCGATCTTCTCGCTGCGCTCGTCGAGCACGGCGTTCATGCGCGGGAGCACGAACTTCATGAAGACGCCCGCGAAGATCAGCAGGAAGATCGCCGACCAGACGATCTCCTCCGGGAGCGGGATGAGCAGCCGCCAGCCGGGTACGGTGTCTGCTCCTTCGGCAAGAATCATCGACTCTGCCTCAGAAGATCAGGCCGGTGACGATCGCCAGCAGCGCGAGGATCTCGGTGAACGCCACACCGATCAGCATGGTGGTCTGCAGCTGCGAGCGCATCTCGGGCTGACGGGCCTGCGCCTCGGCGGTCTTGCCGACGAGGATGCCGAGGCCGATGCCCGGGCCGATCGCGGCGAGGCCGTATCCGAGGGTCGCGATGTTGCCGGTCACCTCAGCGAGGATGGTGGACTCCATGGGGTGTTTCCTTTCGTTGTGCCGCGCTGGGGGCGACGATCAGGTTCTTGGGGGTCGGGAAGGTCGGGGAGCGCTCGGCGGGGCCGGGTGACCTGCCGCCGCAGCGGGGGTCAGTGCTCGTCGGAGGTGGCGAGCTGGATGTACACGGCGGTCAGCATCGTGAAGATGAAGGCCTGCAACGCGGCCACGAAGATCTCGAATCCGTAGATCCCGATCGCCATCGCGCCGGCGAAGGG
The DNA here is from genome assembly GCF_001293905.1 of Brachybacterium sp. SW0106-09. Taxonomy (NCBI): domain Bacteria; kingdom Bacillati; phylum Actinomycetota; class Actinomycetes; order Micrococcales; family Dermabacteraceae; genus Brachybacterium; species Brachybacterium sp. SW0106-09. The sequence continues at coordinate 29,083 of NZ_BCAK01000020.1, read as the reverse complement.
CGAGATCGCGATCAGCCAGTCGCCCGAGAACAGCAGCGCGTGGGTCATGCCGATGAACACCACGATCATCATGTGCCCGGCGACCATGTTCGCCAGCAGTCGGATGGTCAGTGAGGCCCAGCGGATCACGACGACCTGGAGCAGCTCGATCGGGATCAGCAGGATGTAGATCGGCCACGGGATGCCGGGGGGCATCGTCTCGGCGCGGAGGTAGCCGAGGAAGCCGTGCTTGCGGATGCCGGCGCCCACGTAGGTCACGAACGTCCACAGCGCCAACAGCAGCGGCAGGCCGATGACCGAGGTCCCGGCGAGGTTGAGGCCGGGGACGACTCCGGCGAGGTTCATCGACAAGATGAACACGAACATCGTGATCAGCATCGGGGCGAAGCGCTTGCCGTCCTTCAGCCCCAGCGTGTTCGCGATGATGTTGTTGTTGACGAAGTCGATGACGAGCTCGACCGCACTCTGGACCCGGCCGGGGACCAGCTTTGCGCGCGAGGCGACGATGCACATGAAGATGAGCACGGCCGCAAGCACGATGAGACGCACGAGCTGGACCCGGTTGAACTCGAAGACGGTGCCTTCGAAGAGGATCGCGTCGGGGAAGAACTCACCCAGCGTCGGGATGTGGAAGAACGAGTCTTCCTCGGCGTGCAGCGTGGGGCTGAGGTCTGCGGTGTCCAGCTCGATCTCCCGTGGTCTGGGGCCGACAGCGGGGTGCCGTGCCTCGGTGTCATTCTCGATCGGTGCCGTCCCGGATGCGGCCTCCATGGTGTCCAACGATGGACGTGGACGGGGCGGCCCGGCTGGTCGATCAGTGCTCTGCCCGCTCCCGGTTATGCTCCGTGATCAGCGCTCGAACACCTCGTGAAGCATAACAGAGGATCGCCTTCCGGCCTGGGTCCTAGGAGTGCTCGTCGGGGCTCGCGGCAGGGTCCACATCGAGCGGCTGCCGAGTGCGGGCCAGCACCACGGCCTCGATGAGGACGGCCGAGACCGCACCGACCAGCAGTGCGAGCCCGATCCATGTGCTCGAGACGGACTCGACGTCCCTGACCAGCAGTAGGACCAGGATCACAGCGAACATCTTGACCGCCCAGGAGCCCAGCACGGTCGCGGCCATGCTCACCGGCGTGAGGCGGGGCCCGGCGAAGGTGATCGCGACGGTCGGGAGGACGATCGCCAGGGTGAGCCCGGTGCCCACCAGCGCGCCGAACAGGGCGGCGCTCTCGGGGCGGATCGCCGCGATCGCGAGCAGGACGAGATCGGCGACCAGGCCGACGCCGGCGGCGATCAGCGTCGCGCGCTGCATGGAGCGGTCGCTCGCGGCCCGCCGCGGGGAGCGCGGGCTCGAGGAGGCGGGGGTCTCAGGCTGAGCGGGCATCGGAGTCCTTCCGGTGGCGGCCGGGCCGCCATCTGAGCGGGTCGAAGGTGAGCAGGACGGCCAGGAGCATCCCGATCGCCCAGAAGATCCCGACCACGTGCCGCGGGGCCATCAGCGGGAGCAGCAGGCCCACGCAGATCACGATCGTCCAGGTGTACATGATCAGCACCGCGGTGCGCTTGGAGTGCCCCAGGCCCAGCAGGCGGTGGTGCAGGTGCGCCTTGTCGGCGTGGAAGGGGGACTTCCCCGATCCGATCCGTCGCACCACGGCGAGGCCGAAGTCGAGGATGGGGATCACCATCACGCCGATCGGCAGCAGGATCGGCAGGAACTGGCCGAAGAAGTCTGCGCCGGAGAGGGTCACGGGGTCGACCTGGCCGGTGACGGCGATGGTGGAGGCCGCGAGCAGCAGGCCCAGCAGCATCGAGCCCGAGTCCCCCATGAAGATCCGGGCTCGCGTGAGATTGTGCGGCAGGAAGCCCAGACAGGCCCCGATCATCACGGCGGTCAGCAGCGCGGCGAGCGAGGAGTAGTCGGAGGCCGAGGTGTCGCGCGTGAGCATGTACGCGTAGTAGAAGAAGGCGGAGCCGCCGATCGCCATCACGCCGGCGGCGAGGCCGTCCAGGCCGTCGACGAAGTTCACGGCGTTCATGCTGACCACCACCACGAGGACGGTGAGGATCAGCGCCGCGCGCCCCGACAGGACGGTCATGCCGTTGATCGGGAGGGTCACCAGGCTCACCCCCTGCCAGGCGAGCAGCAGCGCGGCGAGCACCTGGCCGGCGAGCTTGGTCATCCAGTCGAGGTCCCAGCGGTCGTCGGCCGCGCCGAGCAGACACACCAGCGCCGCGGCGGAGAGAATGGCCCAGGGCTGGCGGGAATCGTGGAAGAGCCCTTCGAGGAAGGGCACGTTGCTCGCGATCAGCATCGCGGCGACCACGCCGGTGAGCATCGCCAGCCCTCCCAGGCGCGGGGTGACGGCGTCGTGGACGTCGCGCTCCCGCACCGCGGTCATCGCCCCGGCGCGCCGGGCCAGCAGCCGCACCGCGGGCGTCACCAGGAAGGTGACCGCCGCCGCGAGCAGCAGCAGGAACAGGTAGATCCTCACCCGGGCATGTGCTCCGGGCGGGCGGGGCCGTCGTCCGGCCGGTCCTCCGGCGCGGCGGCCGTCGACCCGGAGGTCGAGGGCTCGGAGGCCGGGGACCCGGAGCCCGAGGATCCGGCGGTCGAGGCCTCAGTGGTCGAGGGCTCGGAGGTGGAGGGCGCGACGTCCGACGGCGCGGCGGCGTCCTCGCCGGGAGCGGCCAGCGGCGTCTCGGCCGGGCCCTGCGGGACGCTCTCGAGCTCGGGCTCGGAGGGCAGGTCGAGGACGGAGGGGGCGTCCCCGTCGGCCTCGCCGGCGGGTGCGGCGTCGGAGGCGCCCTCGGCGCTCTCCGTCGAGGTCCCGGGCTCGCCGTCCTCGCCCTGCTCCCCTGCCGCGTCCTCCTCCTCGGAGGGCTCGGGGGCGGTGAAGATGTCGCCGACCACGTCGATGATCTGCTGCTTCGTGATGGCGCCCTCGCGCACGATCTCGGCAGGCGTGACGGTGGCGTCGAGGATCGTGGAGCTCGCGCCGATCCGGGCGGCGCCCCCGTCGAGGTACACCTCGACCGCGTCGCCGAGCTGGGTCGCGGCGTCGAGCACGGAGGTCGCCGCCGGCTTGCCGTGGCGGTTCGCGCTGGAGACGGCGAGCGGGCCGGTGCGGCGCAGCAGCTCGAGCGCGGTCTCGTCCTCCGGCATGCGCAGGGCGACGGTGCCGCGGGTCTCGCCCAGGTCCCAGGTGAGCGAGGGCTGGGCGGTGAGGATGATGGTCAGCGCACCGGGCCAGAGCGCCTCGGCGAGGTCCTCGACGTACTCGGGCAGGTCGGTCGCCAGCGCCATCAGCACGGCGTGGTCGCCGATCAGCACGGGCGGCGGGGTGTCGCGGCCGCGGCCCTTCGCCTCGAGCAGGTCCTGCACGGCCTGCGGGGTGAACGCATCGGCGCCGATCCCGTAGACGGTGTCGGTCGGCAGGACGATGAGACCACCGCCCCGCACGGCGTCGACGGCGGCGGCGAGGGCGTCCTCGCGGGTTTCTGGGTTCTGGGTGTCGTGCACGCTCACCCTGACAGTCTCCCATGTCCGTCCTGCGACTCCGATGCACGACGGCGCGCGATCAGGAAACGGTCGCGTCCGGTGAGGTCGGGGGCCGTGAGGATCCCCTCGAAGCCGCCGTGGTCGCGGGCGAGGGCGCGCGTCGCCCCGCCCTGCACGTCGGCGTGCTCCATCACGAGCAGGCCGCCGGGTCGCAGCAGCCTCGCCGCCCAGGCCACGACGGCGCGCGGGACCGCGAGACCGTCCTCTCCCCCGCCGAAGAGGGCGCGGTGCGGGTCGTGCGCGAGGACCTCGGGGTCCTGGGGCACGGCGCCGTCGGGGATGTAGGGCGGGTTCGAGAGGACGGCGTCGACGGGGGCCGCCGCGGCGAGCTCCGGGACCTCCCCCAGCAGGTCGGCGTACAGCACCAGGCCGCGGCCGGGACCGGCGAGCTCGAGGTTCTCGGCGGCGAGCTCCGCGGCGGCGCCGTCGACCTCGACCGCCAGCACGCGGGCGCCGGGCAGCTCGTCGAGCACGGCCGCGCCGAGCGCGCCGCTGCCGGTGCAGAGGTCCACGATCTGCTCGAGCGGCCCGCTCGCGTGCTCGCGCAGCAGGTCCAGGGCGAGCTCCGTCTCCGGACGCGGGATGAACACGCCGGGGCGCACCCGCAGCTCGAGGCGGCGGAACGGGGCGCTGCCGAGGATCAGCTGCAGCGGCTCGCGCGCCTCGCGCCGTGCGGTCGCGGCCTCGAGGCGCGCGTCGAAGTCCTCCGGGAGCTCGTCGAGCAGGACGAGCGGCCGGTCCGTGCGTGCGGCGTGGGCGATCAGCGCCCGGGCGTCAACGCTCGGCGAGGGGACGCCCGCCGCGCCGAGGCGCGCGGTGGTCCCGGCGAGGGCGGCGCGCAGGCGGAGGCGCGTCCGTCCTCCGGGGGTCCCTCCCCCCTGAGCCTCTCCATCAGGTGCCCGGCCGCCGGGGCTCCCGCCGTCGGCCCGGGTCTGCTCGGCGCCCTCCGCCGTGCCGTTCACGCCGGATCCTCCGTGCCCTCGCGGGCCGCCTCGGCCAGCCGGGCCTCGCGCTCGGCGCGGCGGGAGGAGTCGATCAGGTAGCCGAGGTCGCCGGCGAGGACCTGCGCGAGGTTGTTCGCCTTGTAGCCGGTGCGGTGGTCGGCGACCCGCGACTCGGGGAAGTTGTAGGTGCGGATCCGCTCGCTGCGGTCGACGGTGCGCACCTGGGAGCGGCGCGCGGCGGAGGAGGCCGCCTCCTGCTCGGCGCGGCGCGCGTCCAGCAGCCGGGTGCGCAGGATCCGCAGGGCCTGCTCGCGGTTCTGCAGCTGGCTCTTCTGGTCCTGGCAGGAGACCACCAGTCCCGTGGGCACGTGCGTGATCCGCACGGCGGAGTCGGTGGTGTTCACGCTCTGGCCGCCGGGGCCGGAGGAGCGGAAGACGTCGATGCGCAGGTTCGCGGGCGCCATCGCCTCGGCCAGCAGCTCGGACTCGTCGGTCTCGTCGGCCTCGGGCAGCACCAGCACGCCGACGGCGGAGGTGTGGATGCGACCCTGGGACTCGGTGACCGGGACCCGCTGGACGCGGTGGACCCCGGCCTCGTGCTTGAGGTGCGCGTAGACGCCCTCTCCCGGTGCGCCGGCGCCACGGGCGGCGATCGCGACGGTGACGTCCTTCAGGCCGCCGAGCTCGGTCTCGGAGGAGGTCAGCACCTCGGTGCGCCAGCCGCGGGCCTCCGCGAAGGAGCGGTACATCCGAAGCATCTCGGCGGCGAACAGCGCGGACTCCTCGCCGCCGGCGCCGGCCTTGATCTCCAGGATCACGTCGCGGGAGTCGTCGGGGTCGCGGGGGGCGAGCAGGTCCTCGAGGTGCGCGCGCTCGGCCCGGAGGCGCTCGGCGAGCCGTTCGGTCTCGGCGGCGAGCTCCTCGTCGTCCTCGCCCAGCTCGGCGAGCTCACGGGCGGTGGCGAGGTCCTCGGCGGTGGAGGACACGCGGTCCGCGGCCTCCAGGATCCCCTCGAGCTCCGCATAGCGTCGGCCGACGCGACGGGCCCGGGCCGGGTCGTCGTGCAGCGTCGGGTCCGCCATCGATGCCTGCAGGGAGGCGTGCTCCCGCCGCAGGGTCGCCAGTCGGTCGCCGTCCTCGTGCTCGCTCATCCGTGCTCCTCCCCGGTTCCTGCAGATCCCGCCTGCACGCGACGACGCCGGTGCACGCCCTGGGGCGCGCACCGGCGTCGGAGACCTGCTGTGCGTGGATCAGGCCGCGCAGGCGGCCGTGACCCTCGCCGCTGACACTCCGGTCAGGAGTTCTTCTTGCCGTAGCGGGCCTGGAAGCGGGCGACGCGGCCCCCGGTGTCCAGGATCTTCTGCTTGCCGGTGTAGAAGGGGTGGCACGCGGAGCAGACCTCGGTGCTGATGGCGCCGTCGGTCTTGGTGCTGCGGGTGGTGAACGTGTTGCCGCAGGTGCAGGTCACCTGGGTCTCGACGTATGCGGGGTGGATGTCAGCCTTCATGTCTCTCCTTGCTCGGGGTCGCTGGGTCGGTGCCCGGCGGGCGCCGTGAACCAGAACCGACGTCACAGTCTGCCACGCCGGGGCGGGGCGGGGCGAGGGCTCCCGGTGCGGCGTGCGCAACATCGCAGCAGCCGGTGGCGGATGCGCCCGTCGGGCGCGGGGCCCCGCCCTGCAGTCCCGCCCGCGGGGCGCTCAGGTCGACTCGCGCACCACGAGCCGGTAGTCGACCCGGCGGTGGGCCTCCTCGCCCCGCAGCGGCACCGTCCCCTCGAGCATCCCGGCGACCAGCTCGACGGCCTCCCGGGCGACGCGGTCGATGTCCAGGGCGAGCGTGGTCAGCTCCGGGGAGACCAGGGTCGAGATCTCGAGGCCGTCCACCCCGGTCACGCGCACCCGGGAGGGGACCTCGATGCCGGAGCGGCGCAGGGCGCGCAGCATCCGCACGGCGAGCTCGTCGTTGAAGGCCACCAGCGCGTCGGTGCCCCCGGCGAGGAGCTCCGGCAGCGCCTCCTCGTGCCCATCGTGGGGATGGACGGTGCGCACGGGCACCTCCCCGCCCGGGGCGAGGCCCGACAGGGCGCCGACGAGGGCGCGGGTGCGCTCGTCGGTCTCCCGCGTGCCGTGGCCGAGCACGACGGGGCGCCGCACGCCCCGCTCCCGCAGGTGCGCGGCGAGGTCCGCCATCGCCTCCGTGCGCGGCAGCTCGAGCACGCCGGCCTGGTCGATCTGCTCGGGCGTGCCGTCGACCTGCACGATCGGCATGCCGCCCCCGCGGATCCCGGCGGTCGCCACGCCGTAGCCGACCAGCGCGTCCACGCGACGTGAGAGGTCCGCGGCGACCTTCTCGGGCTGCGGGGCGTCGTCCGCCTCGGCCAGGACGACGTTCCAGCCGTGCGGGGCGCAGGCGCGCACCACAGCCGCACCGAGCTCCGCGTAGTAGGTGTTCGAGAACCGGCCGACGACGAGGCCGAGCGTCGTCGGCCCCTGCTCGACCAGCCCCCGCCCGAAGCGGGAGGGCCGGTAGTTCAGCTCCTTCGCGGCGGCGAGCACCCGCTCCCGGGTCTCGTCGCTGATGCCGGGCATGTCGTTCAGCGCCCGCGAGACCGTCTGCCGAGAGACCCCGGCGCGGGCGGCGACGTCGATGATCGTCGCCCGCCGGCCCTGCCTGCTCATCGGGACGGGGAGCGCAGGTCGAGCCAGGCCGACTCCTGGGCGCTGAGCTCGACGCCGAGTCCGAGGGTCGAGGAGCGCATCTCGCCGATGCTGCGCGGCCCGAACAGGGCGAAGGTCGGGAACTGCTGGTGCAGCACGAAGGCGAGCGCGATCGCGGTGGCGGGCACGCCGCGCTCGGCGCCGAGCTCCTCCGCGCGGGCGAGGCGCTCGAAGTTCTCCTCGCTGTAGTAGCAGCGCACGAGCTCGGCGTCGGAACGGTCCTCGGGGTGGGCGCGGCCGGTGAAGAAGCCCCTGGCCTGGGAGGACCAGGGCAGGAGGGCGATGCCCCGCTCCTCGAGCCAGGCCTTGGAGTCAGGGTCGGTGGCGTGCACGCAGCCGGCCCACGGCACGTCCAGCGCCTCGGCGAGGCCGAAGTGGTTCGAGAGGATGGTGAAGCCCGTGCGGCCGTTGGCCTTCGCGTAGGCGTTGGCCTCGTCGACCCGCTCCGGGGTCCAGTTCGAGCCGCCGTAGGCGCGGATCCGGCCCGCGCGCAGGTGCTCGTCCATGACGTCCACGAACTCGCCGACGGGGATGTCGGTGTTGTCGCGGTGCATCATGTACAGGTCCGCGTAGTCGGTGCCCTGCCGCTCGAGGGACTCCTCGAGCTGGCGGGTGATCGACTCGGGATCGCAGTGCGGGGTGTGCGCGCCCTTGGTGATCATCACGACGTCCTCGCGCACGCCGCGATTGCGGACCCACTGCCCCACGAGCTTCTCGATGTACCCGCCGCCGTAGATGTAGGCGGTGTCGAAGGTGGTGCCGCCCATCTCGAAGAAGGCGTCGAACATCGCCGAGGCGTGGGCGAGGTTCATCTGGTTGTCGCAGCCCATCACGAGGCGGGAGACCTGCTTGTCCACGCCCGGGATGCTGCCGTAGGCCATGGGCACACCGGCGCCGGTGGGCACGCTGCCGGCCTGCAGCGGCCGGCCGGTGAGGGTGGGGATGTCGGCGGTGTCGGCCTCGAAGGGGAAGCGCAGCGAGAGCTCCTCGCGCCAGGCGTCCAGGGCCCGGGCCTGGCCGAGGGAGCTCTCGGCGGTGAGCTCGGGGACCTCACCGCCCTTGCGGGCCGCGCGGACGAGCGCATCGGCCTCCAGCGCGTAGGCGGAGGCGCGGGGGATCTCGAGCCGGCGCGGCTCCTCCCCCACCACGTCGAGCTCGATGACCTGCTCCTCGCCGAGGCCCCACGGGTCCGACAGGCGGATCACGCCGCGGGAGCCGGTGATCGTCGCGGACTGCGGATCGGCCAGGCGCACGCCGGTGCGCAGGGAGGCGGTCGCGCCGCCGGGGAAGCTCAGCTCGGCGACGGCCCATTCGTCGACCCCGGTCTCCCCGATCGTGCCGCGGCCGGTGAGCGAGGCGGGCTCGACGGAGGGACGGCCCACGGCGGCGCCGGCCACGAAGCGGGCGAGCGAGAGCGGGTAGCAGCCCACGTCGAGGATCCCGCCGCCGGCAGTGGCGGTGTCGAAGAGGCGGCCGCTGCGGGATCCGGTGTCGAAGGCGAAGGAGGCGTCGACGTGGACGAGCTCGCCGATCGCGCCCTCGGCCACGAGCTCGAGGACCCGCACGGTCTGGGGGTGGAAGCGGTACATGTACGCCTCGAGCAGCACCTTCCCGGAGCGGGCGGCGAGGTCGAGCAGCGCCATGGTGGTGCCGGAGTTCGGGGTCAGCGGCTTCTCGACGAGCACGTGCTTGCCGGCCTCGAGGGCGGCGGCTGCGAGACGGGCGTGGCCGGTGTGCACGGTGGCGACGTAGACGGCGTCGACCTCGTCGCTGGCGAGGACCTGCTCGTAGTCGCCCACGAGCGCGGGCCCCTCGAGCGGGAACTCCTCCGCGAAGGCGCGGGCCCGCTCGGGCGAGCTGCTGCCGACGGCGTCGAGGACGCCCTCGGCCGAGTCGGGCAGCTGGGAGGCGAAGCGGCGGGCGATCGCCCCGGGGCCGAGGACGGCCCAGCGGAACGGGGTGGAGGAGGTGCTCATGGGTGCGGGATCCTTCGATGGGGGCGGGCGTCGTCGGCCGTGGTCGCTCGGCGACGCAACCTGGAGGGCCCGCTCGTCGTGAACGTTCACTATCCCTTACGGTAGCCGCTTCGACGACCGGTCACAAGCGCTTCCCCGGAGCTCGCCGGATCGGATGCGCCCGTCCCCGCCGGGACGGCGCGCCCCGGAACGACCGCTCACGCACGGACGGGCCGGGACCGCTGCGCAGGGCAGCGCTCCCGGCCCGTCCGTCGGCTGTGGCGGCAGCGGGATCATTCGCCGCTGCGCGCCCCCACGCTCGGGGTGTTCTTCTGGACCGTCATGAGGAACTCGGTGTTGGACTGGGTCTTCTTGACCCGCTCCAGCAGCAGCTCGAGCGCCTGCTGCTGCTCGAGGGCGCCGAGGACCCGGCGCAGCTTCCACATGATCGAGAGCTCGTCCTTGCCCATCAGCACCTCCTCGCGGCGGGTGCCGGAGGCGTTGACGTCCACCGCCGGGAAGATCCGCTTGTCGGCGAGGTGGCGGGACAGGCGCAGCTCCATGTTGCCGGTGCCCTTGAACTCCTCGAAGATCACCTCGTCCATCTTCGAGCCGGTCTCCACCAGCGCCGAGGCGAGGATGGTGAGCGAGCCGCCGTGCTCGATGTTGCGCGCCGCGCCGAAGAAGCGCTTGGGCGGGTACAGCGCCGAGGCGTCCACGCCGCCGGAGAGGATCCGACCGGAGGCCGGGGCCGCGAGGTTGTAGGCGCGGGAGAGGCGGGTGAGCGAGTCCAGCAGCACCACGACGTCCTTGCCCAGCTCCACCAGGCGCTTCGCGCGCTCGATCGCGAGCTCGGCGACGATGGTGTGGTCCGAGGCGGGGCGGTCGAAGGTCGAGGCGATGACCTCGCCCTTGACCGTGCGCTGCATGTCGGTGACCTCCTCGGGGCGCTCGTCGACGAGCACGACCATGAGGTGGACCTCGGGGTTGTTCGCGGTGATCGCGTTGGCGATCTGCTGCATGATGATCGTCTTGCCGGCCTTCGGGGGCGCGACGATGAGGCCGCGCTGGCCCTTGCCGATCGGCGAGACGAGGTCGATGATCCGCGGCGCGACGGAGTTCTGCGCGGTCTCCAGGCGCAGACGCTCGTCCGGGTACAGCGGGGTGAGCTTGGAGAAGTCCACCCGCTGGCGGGCCCGCTCGACGGGCATGCCGCTGACGGTGTCGACCTGCACGAGCGCGGCGAACTTGCCCTGGTTCTGGCCGCCCTTGCCGCGGCGGTTGCGGCCGCCGCCGTGGTGCTGGACCTGCTCGACGTGCTGCTCCTCGCCCTCGCGGGGCGCCTTGACCTGCCCGGTCACGGCATCGCCCTTGCGCAGGCCGTACTTGCGGACCTGGTTCATCGTGACATGGACGTCGCTCGGGCCGGGCAGGTAGCCGGTGGTGCGCACGTAGGCGTGGTTGTCGCGGATGTCGAGGATGCCCGCGATGGTCATCAGCTCGTCGCCCTCGCGGACCTCGTTGTCGTCCTGCGAGCCCTGACCGCCCTGCTGGTTCTGGCCGCCCTGACCGCCCTGCTCGCCGCCGCGGCCGCGGCGCTTGCGGTCGCGCGAGCGGCTGCGGCTGCGCGAGCGACCGCGGCGGTCGTCGTCGTAGCCGTCGCCGCCCTGGCCGTCCTGCTGCTCGCCCGATCGGTCGGGAAGCTCGATGTCCTCGAGGCGGCGGCGCGGGGACCCGCCCTGCTCGTTGTTCCGGCCGTGGTTCTGCTGACCGTCGCGGTTCTGCTGACCGTCGCGGTTCTGCTGACCGTCGCGGTTCTGCTGCTCGCCGCGGCCCTGGCCACCGCGCTGCTGCTGGTCGCGATTCTGCTGGTCGCGGTTCTGCTGGTCGCGGTTCTGCTGGTCGCGGTTCTGCTGGTCGCGATTCTGCTGGTCACGACCCTGCTGGTCACGACCCTGCTGGTCGCGACCCTGCTGGTCGCGTCCGCCCTGGTCCTGCTGGTCACCGCGGCGGCCGCGGCCGCCCTGCTGCGTGCCCGAGTCCTCGCGGGCGGCGCTGCGGTCGGGCAGCTCGATGCCCAGATCGGGGGCGGTCGCCTCGGGGGCGGAGGCCTCGCGGGTGCTGCGGGAGCGGGAGCGGGTGCGGGGACGCTCGGAGGCCGCGTCGGACGTGCCGGCGGCCTCGGGAGCGGAGGAGGCGGCGTCGGCGGGTGCCGAGGCGGCGGGCGTCGAGGCGGCCGACGTCGGAGCGGCAGGCTCCGCGGCGGGCGCCGGGGCGCTCTGAGCAGGGGCGGAGGCGCCGGCCGAGGCGGGGACCGCTCCCCCACGGAGCGCCTCGATCAGCTCGCCCTTGCGCAGTCGCCGGGCACCCTTGATGCCGCGCTCGGCGGCCATGGCCTGCAGCTCGGGGAGCTTCTTCGCCGCGAGATCCGCGCCGGAGGTGGTGTCGTTCACCCGGGTTCCTTCCTGTCGAACCGGCCGCGCCGGTTCATGTCTGGTCTGGATGCCGCTCAGGGCCGGGGAACGTGCCCGGGCGCTGCGGCGGCGGGTCCGTGCAGGGGGTTCGTCCGCGGTGCGGGGCATCCGCGACCGACCTGCCGGTGTGCTTCGGGGTGCGTCGAGGGCGGCGAACGGACCCATGGGGCATCTCGACGAGGAGATGCGGGGACCGTGCGCGGCGCTGCTCGGAGAGACAGCTCAGCGAGCACATCGGGGGCGCGGAGATCTGCGCAGAGGATCCCCCGAGGGGACCAAAGTGCAGGGATCAGCGTCGTGCGATGTCGCCTGGACGCAGGGTCAACCTACCACAGGGGCCGAGGACTGCTCACGCAGCGCCACCTCGGCGATCCGCCAGCCCGCGGGATCGCGGACGAAGCGGCGCACCAGCGGTGCGAGCTCGCGGCGGCTGCCCGCCATCACGAGCACGGAGGGGCCGGCGCCCGAGACCACTGCGGGATGCCCCTCCTGGCGCAGCACCCTCATCAGCTCGACGCTCTCCGGCATGCCGGGGGCGCGCTGCTCCTGGTGGAGCCGGTCCTCGGTCGCCTCCATCAGGAGCTCCGGCGCTCCGGCCAGGGCGTGGACCAGCAGCGCGGCCCGCGAGGCGTTGAACACGGCGTCGGCGTGCGGCACCTCCGCGGGCAGCAGGCCCCGAGCCCGGTGGGTGGACAGCGTCGCGGTGGGCAGCAGCACCACGGGGCGCAGCACGTCCGCGGCGTGGTGCAGCGGCACCGCCCGCGCGAGAGGTCCCTGCATCCAGGAGAGCACCGGTCCGCCCAGCAGCGCGGGCGCGGCGTTGTCGGGATGGCCCTCGAACTCGGTGGCGAGCTGGAGCACCGTCTCGTCGTCGAGCGCCTCCGGCTCCGAGATCATCCCGCGGGCGAGCAGCAGCCCGGCCACGGTCGCCGCGGCGCTCGAGCCCAGCCCGCGGCCGTGCGGGATCCGGTTCACGGCGTGCAGGGCCAGCCCGCTCTGGGGAGCGCCGGCGTGGTCGAGGCCGCGTCGCAGGGCCCGCACCACCAGGTGCTCCTCGCCGTGGGGCACGGAGCCCGCGCCCTCTCCGTCGACGGTGATCTCGAGACCGCCGGTGGTCGCCCGGACGCTCAGCTCGTCGCACAGGTCCAGCGCCAGGCCCAGGGTGTCGAAGCCCGGGCCGAGGTTCGCGGAGGTCGCGGGGACCTGCACGGACACCTGCGTGTGCTGGATCCTCACAGCCCGATGGCCTCCGCGGCCGCCGCGATGTCCACCGGCACCACCGTCGGGGTGAGGTCGTGCTGGGTGAGGGCGGTGTCGGTGTCCTTCAGGCCGTTGCCGGTCACGGTGATCGCGATCGTCGCACCGGCGGGCACCTGCCCGCGCTCGGCCTGCTGCAGCAGCCCGGCCACGCCGGCGGCGGAGGCCGGCTCCACGAAGATCCCCACCTCGCCGGCGAGCAGCTTCTGGGCGTCGAGGATCTGCTGGTCGGAGACCGCGTCGATCAGGCCGCCGGAGTCGTCGCGGGCCTCGACGGCCAGATGCCAGGAGGCGGGGGCGCCGATGCGGATCGCCGTCGCGATCGTCTCGGGCTCCGTGATCGGATGGCCGGCCACGAAGGGGGCGGCGCCCGCGGCCTGGAAGCCCCACATCGCCGGCAGCGAGTCGGTGATCCCCTTCTCGCGGTACTCCTTGTAGCCCATCCAGTAGGCGGAGATGTTCCCGGCGTTGCCGACGGGCAGGACATGGATGTCGGGGGCGCGGCCCAGCGCGTCGGCGACCTCGAAGGCGGCGGTCTTCTGCCCCTGCAGCCGGAAGGGGTTCACGGAGTTCACCAGCTCGATAGGGTGCTCCGCATCGAGCTTGCGGGCGATCTCGAGGCAGTCGTCGAAGTTGCCGTCGACCTGGATCAGCTTCGCGCCGTGCACCACGGCCTGGGCGAGCTTGCCCGCGGCGATCTTGCCCTGCGGGATCAGCACCGCGCAGGTGATCCCGGCCGCGGTCGCGTAGGCCGCGGCGGAGGCGGAGGTGTTGCCGGTCGAGGCGCACACCACCGCGGTCGCGCCGTCGCTGACGGCCCGCGACATCGCCGAGACCATGCCGCGATCCTTGAAGGAGCCGGTCGGGTTCATACCCTCGACCTTCACGTGCACCTCGGCGCCGACGCGCTCGGAGAGCGCAGGGGCGGGGACCAGCGGGGTGCCGCCCTCCCCGAGGGTCAGCAGGGTGTCACCGTCCTCGAAGGGCAGGTGCTCGCGGTACTCGGCGAGGACGCCGCGCCACTGATGGGCCATGGGGTCAATCTCCTTCGATGCGGAGGACGGAGTCGATGCTGAGCACGGTCGCGGTCGCGGAGAACATGTCCAGCGACGCGGTCATCGCGCTCTCGAGCGCCCGGTGGGTGCTGATCCCGATGTGGGCGAGGGCCTGGGAGCCCTCCTCCCGCGAGTGGAGGAGCTCCTGGTGGATCGTCGAGATCGAGATGCCGTAGCCCGAGAGGGTCCCGGCGATCTCGGCGAGCACGCCGGGACGGTCCTGCACGGTCAGCGAGATGTAGAAGGCGCTGCGCAGCTCCTCGAGCGGGATCGACTCGAGCTCTGCGTAGCGGGACTCGCGCGGCCCCACTCCCCCGTGCACGCGGGAGCGTGCCGCGGAGACGACGTCGCCGAGGATCGCGGAGGCGGTCGGCGCGCCGCCGGCGCCCTGGCCGTAGAACATCAGGGAGCCGGCCGCCTCGGCCTCGATGAACACCGCGTTGTACGCCTCGGAGACGGAGGCCAGCGGGTGGGAGTCGGGGATCAGCGCCGGGTAGACGCGGGCGGAGATCCGCTCCCCGTTCTCCTCCTCGACCCGCTCGACGATCGACAGCAGCTTGATCGTGCGGCCCATCCGCCCGGCGGCGGCGATGTCCTGCGCGGAGACGGAGGTGATGCCCTCGCAGTGCACGTCGGCCAGGCGCACCCGGGAGTGGAAGGCCAGCGACGCGAGGATCGATGCTTTCGCCGCGGCGTCGTGGCCCTCGACGTCGGCCGTCGGGTCGGCCTCGGCGTAGCCGAGCTCCTGCGCGCTCGCGAGCGCGTCGCCGAAGTCGGCGCCGGTGCGCGTCATGGCGTCGAGGATGTAGTTCGTGGTGCCGTTGACGATGCCCATCACGCGCTGGATCCGGTCCCCGGCGAGGGACTCCCGCACCGGACGGACCAGCGGGATGGCGCCGGCGACGGCGGCCTCGAAGGAGAGGTCCACGCCGTGCACGTCCGCGGCCTCGTAGAGGGAGGCGCCGTCCTGGGCGAGCAGCGCCTTGTTCGCGGTGACCACGCTCGCGCCGTGCTCCATCGCCTCCAGCAGCAGGGCACGGGCCGGCTCGATGCCGCCCATCACCTCGATCACGAGGTCGGCCTCGCGCACCAGGGCGCTGGGGTCGTCGGTGAGCAGCGCGGCGGGCACGTGCTCGCCGCGGTCCTTGATCCGGTCGCGCACGGCCACCCCGGTGACCTCGAGGCGGGCGCCGATGCGGTGGGCGAGCTCGTCCCCCTGCTGCGCGATCAGGCGCAGCACCTCGGTGCCGACCGTGCCCGCGCCGAGCACGGCCACGCGCAGGGCGGGGAGGGAGGAGCTGTCCGGGCTCGCCGGAGGCTGCGGGACGGTCTGTGACATCTGCGAAGGGTCCTTCCACAGGGGCCGACGGGCGGGAGGGGCGGGCGTGTGCACTGTAGCCGAGGTGGCCGCGCCCGCGTGACCGCGTATGAACGCGGGCGTCCTGGTCACGGCGGGCCGGCCGGGCGGGCGGTTCGCGGGAGGGGCGGGCTCAGCCGACATCGAGGCCGAGCAGGTCCTCCTCCGTCTCGCGACGGATCAGGGTGCGGATCTCCCCGTCCTTCACCGCGATCACGGGCGGGCGCGGGACGTGGTTGTAGTTCGAGGCGAGCGAGTAGCAGTACGCGCCGGTGACCGGGACGGAGACCAGGTCGCCGCGGCGCACGTCGGCGGGGAGGTACTCGTCCTTGACCACGATGTCGCCGCTCTCGCAGTGCTTTCCGACCACGCGCACCACCTCGGGCTGCTCCTCGGAGACGCGGCCCGAGAGCAGGCAGGAGTAGTCCGCGTCGTACAGGGCGGTGCGGACGTTGTCGCTCATGCCGCCGTCGACGGAGACGTAGACGCGGTGGTGCGGGCCGCCCAGCCGCACGTCCTTGACGGTGCCGACGGTGTAGAGCGTCTGGGTGGAGGGGCCCGCGATCGCGCGGCCGGGCTCGAAGGAGACGTGAGGGACCTCGAGCTCGAGCTCGTGGCACTGCTTCTCCACGATCCCCGCGATCCCGCTGGCGAGGGCCTCCGGGGTCGAGGGCGTGTGCTGGGTGTTGTACATGACGCCGAAGCCGCCGCCGAGGTCGAGCTGGGTGATCGTGTGCCCGAGCTCGTCGCGCACCTGCGCGACCAGGTCCAGCACGCGCCGGGCCGCGACCTCGAATCCGCCGGTGTCGAAGATCTGGGAGCCGATGTGGGAGTGCAGGCCGACGAGCTCGAGGTGCTCGGCCTCCAGGACCCGCCGCACGGCCTCGAAGGCCGTGCCGCCGGTGAGGGAGAGACCGAACTTCTGGTCCTCGTGTGCGGTCGCGATGAACTCGTGGGTGTGCGCCTCCACGCCCGTGGTCACCCGCAGCATCACGGCGGCGCGCAGGCCGAGCTCGGCGGCGACCGCGTCGACCAGGTCGATCTCGTCCAGGGAGTCCACGACGATCCGGCCCACCCCCGCCTCGAGGGCGCGGCGGATCTCGGCGAGGGACTTGTTGTTGCCGTGCAGCGCGATCCGCTCGCCGGGGAAGCCGGCGCGCAGGGCGACGGCGAGCTCGCCGCCGGTGCACACGTCCAGTCCCAGCCCGTCCTCCTCGACCCAGCGGGCGACGGCGCCGCACAGGAAGGCCTTGCCCGCGTAGTAGACGTCGGCCCCGGCATGGGGGCGGAAGGCCTCGGCGAAGGCGTCACGGAAGGCGCGGGCGCGGTGGCGGAAGTCGTCCTCGTCGAGCACGAAGGCGGGGGTGCCGACCTCCTCGGCGATCCGGGCGACGCTCACCCCGCCCACCTCGACCGCGCCGTCCTCGGTGCGGCGGGCGGTGCGGGACCACAGGCCGTCGATCAGGGTGTTGACGTCGCTGGGATAGGGCAGCCACGTGGGGGCCGCGTCGTTGCCGTGGAGGGCACCGGCTTCGTGGGCGCGCATGGGGGCTCCTGGTCTCGCTCGAGCCCGCCGCACGGGCGGGCCGCGCCGTCGGCGCCCCGGAATCGTACGAGCCCGGCCCGCCCGAGCGGGCGCGGGTCCGCACCGCGAACAGCTCGCGCCGGCCCGCCCACCGTTCGGTCGGACATCGTCCGCACTGGTCGCGGGCGCATGAAGGGCCTGGTGAGGACCCAGTGCACAGTCCGGGGCGGACGGCGCGTGAGCGATCGCACTTGATAGGCTCGCAGCATCGACGCGGGTGCCGCGGGGGCCCGTTCATGAGAGCCCGACGCGACGCTCCGCCGCCTCAGTGCTCGACCCGTGAAGGAGTACCGGTGCCCACCACCCCCACCCCCCAGGACCGCTCGCACGAGCTGGTCGTCGTCGCCAATCGCCTGCCCGTCGACTCCCGCACCCTCCCCGACGGGGCCACCGAATGGGTCACCAGCCCCGGCGGCCTGGTCACCGCGATGGAGTCGGTGATGCGCACGGTGGACTCCGGCGCCTGGGTGGGCTGGGCCGGATCGCCGGGCGAGCCGCCCGCCCCCTTCGAGGCCGACGGGATGAGCCTGTACCCGGTGCGGCTCGAACAGGAGGACGTGGAGCGCTACTACGAGGGCTACTCCAACGCGACCCTGTGGCCGCTCTACCACGACGTGATCGTCGATCCCGAGTTCCACCGCGGCTGGTGGGACTCCTATCTCGCGACGAACCGCCGCTTCGCCGACTCCGCCGCACCCGTCGCCGCCCCCGGCGGCACGATCTGGGTGCACGACTACCAGCTGCAGCTCGTGCCCCGGATGATCCGGGAGAAGCGCTCCGACGCGCGGATCGGCTTCTTCAACCACATCCCCTTCCCCTCCGTCGAGCTGTTCTCCCAGCTGCCCAAGCGCAACTCGATCCTGCGCGGGCTGCTCGGCGCGGACCTGATCGGCTTCCAGCGCGAGAGCGACTCGCTGAACTTCGTCGCCGCGGTGCGGAAGCTGCTGGGCTACCACGTGGACGGGTTGACGATCTCGGTGCCGGGCGTCGGCGCCGCCCCGATGCGGGAGGTCGAGGTGCGCACCTTCCCGATCTCGATCGACTCCTCCGCCGTCTCCGCGCTCACCGAGGACGAGGAGATCCGCGAGCGTGCGCGGGCCCTGCGCCACGACCTGGGCGACCCGGCGAAGGTGGTGCTCGGGGTGGACCGGCTCGACTACACCAAGGGCATCCGCCACCGGCTCAAGGCCTGGGGGGAGCTGCTGGACGACGGTCTGATCGATCCCCACGACACGGTGATGATCCAGGTCGCGACGCCGTCGCGGGAGCGGGTGGAGGCCTACCGGCAGCTGCGGGACGAGGTCGAGCTGACCGTCGGCCGCATCAACGGCGAGCACGCACCGCTGGGCCGGCCGGCCGTGTCCTACCAGCACCACTCCTTCGATCGCCGAGAGATGACCGCGCTGTTCATGGCCGCCGACGTGGTGCTCGTCACCGCCCTGCGGGACGGCATGAACCTCGTCGCCAAGGAGTACGTCGCCTCCCGTCCGGACCTGCAGGGTGTGCTGGTGCTGAGCGAGTTCGCCGGCGCCGCGGACGAGCTGCGCGCGGCGGTCCTGGTGAACCCCCATGACATCGACGAGCTGAAGTCCGCGATCCTGCGCGCCCTGGCGATGCCCGAGGAGGAGCAGGAGGAGGCGATGCGCTCCCTGCGCCATCAGGTGATGGAGAACGACGTGCAGTCCTGGGCGCACGACTTCCTCGAGAACCTCGAGCACGCCGGGCGCGAAGCGCAGGCCGCGGTGCCCGTGGTGAGGCTGCGCGGCGACGAGCCCAGCGCGCCCGAGGAGATCGACGAGGCGCTGCGCGCCTTCGCCGACGTTCCGCGTCTGCTGATCGCCTCGGACTTCGACGGTGTGCTCGCCCCGATCGTCGAGGACCGCGATGCGGTCCAGCCCGATGCCGAGGCGCTCGGCGCGCTGCGGGACCTGGCCGAGATGCCCGGCGTCGCGGTGGCGCTCGTCTCCGGCCGCGCACTGGAGGATCTGGACCGGCACACGCAGATGCCGAGCTCGGTGGTGCTCGTCGGCTCGCACGGCGCGGAGGTCGGTGCGCTGCCGCCGTGGATGCAGGCCGAGGTGCTGGACCGCTCGGCGCTGTCGATGACACCGGAGAAGGAGGAGCTGCTCGCGACGATCACGGCGACTCTGCGCCGCATCGCACGAGCGCATCCGGGCACCGAGGTGGAGACCAAGCCCACCGCCGCGGTGCTGCACACCCGCAGCGCCCGGGGCCGAGGCGGCATCAACGCCACCGAGTCCGCGCTGGAGTACGCCACCACCCTGCCGGACGTGACCGTCACCCCCGGCAAGGAGGTCGTGGAGTTCTCGGTGGTGCACACGTCCAAGGGCGTCGCCGTCGATGCGCTCGCCCGGGCCAGCGCCTCCGACGCCTGGCTCTACCTCGGCGACGACGTGACCGACGAGTCCGTCTTCGCCGCGGCCGAGGAGCAGGACGTCACGCTGAAGGTGGGCGGCGGCGACTCCGCGGCGGCCCTGCGCATCGCGGACACCGTCGCGGCGCGCGAGGTGCTGCAGCGCCTGCGGGAGCTGCGCGGCGAGCAGCGCTGAGCCCCCGGGACGACTCGAGCCGCGTCCCCGATCGGGGACGCGGCTCGGAACTCGGTGCCCGCGACAGGATTCGAACCTACGACCTTCTGCTCCGGAGGCAGACGCTCTATCCACTGAGCTACGCGGGCGGACTCCAGGAGTCTAGCAACACCTGGGGGCGATCGAGCACGCCGGCAGCGCGAGCGACCGAGGGTGTGAGAGGGACCTCACCGCAGCAGCGGGAGCTGGGCCCCGTGGAGCACGGCGGAGGGGTCCGCGGCGATGGAGAGGCCGCTGGGCGCGGCGCCGGAGCGCACCAGCAGGTCGCCGACCGCGGCGATCATCGCGCCGTTGTCGGTGCACAGCCGCGGCGGCGGGATGCGCAGCTCGACCCCGGCGGCGTCGCAGCGCTCCTGGGCGACAGCCCGCAGGCGGGCGTTCGCGGCGACCCCGCCGACGATGACGAGGGTGTCCAGCCCGCGCTCCTGCACGGCGCGCAGCGACTTGGTGACCAGCACGTCGACGACGGCCTGCTCGAAGGAGGCGGCGATGTCCGCGACGGGCACGGGCTCGCCGGCGCGCTCGAGGGTCTCCACGGTGCGGGCCACGGAGGTCTTGAGCCCGGAGAAGGAGAAGGTGAAGGGCGCATCCCCGGGCCGCAGCATGGCGCGCGGGAAGGCGAAGGCGGCGGGATCGCCGCCGACCGCGGCGCGGGAGATCGCAGGCCCGCCCGGGTAGCCGAGACCCAGCAGGCGGGAGACCTTGTCGAAGGCCTCCCCCGCGGCATCGTCGAGGGTGTCGCCGAGGTGCTCGATCGGATCGCGCACGAGGTCGCCGACAGCGAGGATCGAGGTGTGCCCGCCGGAGACGATCAGGACGATGGACTGCTCGGGCAGGGGGCCGTGCTCGAGGGTGTCGGCGGCGGCATGGCCGGCGAGGTGGTGCACCCCGTACAGAGGCTTGTCCAGCGCCCAGGCGATGGACTTCGCGGCGGCGAGCCCCACGTGGACGGCGGTGGCGAGGCCGGGACCGGAGGTCACGGCGACATGGGTGATGTCCCGCGCCTGCACGCCGGCGTCGTCGAGGGCGATCTGCAGCGTCGGGACGACCGCGTCGAGGTGCGCGCGGGCCGCGATCTCGGGGACGACGCCGCCGAACATCGCGTGCTGGGAGGCGCTCGAGGCGAGGCCCTGGCCCAGCAGGATCCCGTCCGAGACGATCCCGAAGCCGGTCTCGTCGCAGGAGGACTCGACCCCGAGGACGACGGGCGCGCCGGAGGAGGTCACCGCAGCAGCGACATCGGGTCGGAGTAGTTTCCCGCCTCGTCCATCTTCGCGAAGTGGAGGTGGCAGCCGGTGGAGCGGCCGGTCGAGCCGACGTAGCCGACGGTGTCGCCCTGGGCGACGGTCGCGCCGACCGAGGTGTTGAAGCCCTGGAGGTGGTAGTAGCCGGTGACGACCCCGTTGCCGTGGTCGATCTTCACGCGGTTGCCGGAGGCGTGGTGGTACTCGACGGCGACGACGGTGCCGGACTTGGCGGCCTTGACCGGGGCGCCGCAGGCGGCGCCGAAGTCGACGCCGTCGTGGCCCTTGTAGTAGCCGAGCACGGGGTGGATGCGGCCCCCGTAGCCGGAGGTGATGGGGCCGGAGGAGGGGCGGATGTAGCCGGAGTCGCTGCCGACGACGGCCTCGCCCTCAGCGGAGTCGGAGCCCTCGACGGAGTCGGTCCCCTCGGAGGAGGCGGTGCCGGCGGCGCCCTCCGCGCCCGCGGCGGCCTCGGTGACGACGGGCTCGGGCTCGGGCTCGGGCACGGAGACCTCGATGCCGGTGCTCTCGGCCTCGTCCTCCGCGGCGGCGGGGGCGGTGCGCTCCTCGGAGCGGCTCGCGGCGTCGCCCTCGGCGGCGCGCGCCTCGACGGCGGCCTCGGTGGTCGCGGCCGCGGCGTCGGTCGCGCCGGGCAGGGCCACGGGGGAGATCGCGGCGGCGGCCTGCGGTGCGGCGGCGGGGGCCTGAGCGATCGGCTCGGCCAGGGCGGCCTCGTCGATGCCCGCGGCGGCGGCGGCGAGAGGAGCGGCGATGGTGGCGGTGGCGAGGACGCCGAGGACGCCCGCCTTCACGGCACCCGTGGGCAGCGCGTGGTCGCGGTGCGTTCCTCCGACCGTACGGTGCTTGCGCACCGCGGCGCGTCCATCAGCGCGATGATTCGCCACCTGAGATCCTCTTCCGTTTCGACTGCGAGTCTCGTCCGTGTATCCGTTCGGGCACGGCAGCTGTCCCGTGCGCGACGCCGGACGGGGAAGTACGCGTCGCTGAACAACGTCGACCAACCTATGTGCAGGTCAGCGCGTTGAGCGAGCGAGGCGACCGGGTCATTGCCAAGTTTTTGCCATGTCGGCTGAAAGGTGGGGAGATCTTGACGGGAGGGCCTTCCGGGAGGGGCGCGTGTCACTCCTGCGGGTCGTTCGGGGTCCGCGATGCGGACGCCCCGGGGTGCGCGCGGCCCTCCGCGGAGCGTTCCGGCAGGCGCCGTGGGGGTCCTGTGCAGGAGTCGTGGGGTGCCCTCCGCCTCCGGGATCGCCCGGGGGACGCCGTCTAGAGTGAGCCCCATGTCGACCCCGGACCGCAGCTCAGCCGCCGACTCCTCGCCCGTGCGCGTGGTGGTGATCGAGGACGAGCCCACGATCACCCGCGCGATCGCCGACCGGCTCACCGCCGAGGGCTGGGAGGTCTCCACCGCCCTCGACGGCCCCTCCGGCGTGCGCACCGTCGCCGAGGTGCGCCCGGACCTCGTCGTGCTCGACGTGATGCTCCCCGGCTTCGACGGGCTCGAGGTGTGCCGTCGGATCCAGGCCGACGAGCCGGTCCCGGTGCTCATGCTCACCGCGCGCGACGACGAGACCGACATGCTCGTCGGCCTCGGCGTCGGCGCCGACGACTACATGACCAAGCCCTTCTCCATCCGCGAGCTCGTCGCCCGGCTGAAGGCGCTGCTGCGCCGGGTGCGCCGCGCGGGCCCGCCCGCACCGGGCGAGACGGAGAAGCAGGAGGCGCTGCAGTTCGGGGACCTCGTGATCGACCGCGCCGGCCGACGGGTGATGCGCGCCGGGGTGCCCGCCCACCTCACGCCCACCGAGTTCGACCTGCTGCTGTGCCTGGCCAACGCCCCCGGCACCGTGCTCACCCGCGAGCAGCTGCTCGCCGACGTATGGGACTGGGTCGACGCGACCGGCACCCGCACCGTCGACTCCCATGTCAAGGCGCTGCGCCGCAAGCTCGGCGCGGATCTCGTGCGCACCGTGCACGGCGTCGGCTACGCGCTCGAGATCCCGGAGGATCCCGAGGAGGACGCCCCGGCCGCCGGCTCCGAGAGCGCCGTGACGGACCTGCACTCGATGCCCACCCCGCACGAGCCGACCTCGGACTCGTGAGCGGGCCCCGCCCCGGAGGCGTGGAGGCCCCCGCCGCGCACGCCCGCCGCCGGGTCCCCGAGCGGCTCGACGTGCGCCCGCTGGACCGCTTCCGCTCCTTCAAGGTCAAGCTCGGGATCCTGGTGGGCGTGAGCGTGACCGTCGCGGCGCTGCTGACGCAGGTGAGCATCCGCGCCGGGATCGAGCCGCTGCTGTCCCTGCCGCTGGTCGTGATCGCCGCGCTGGTCTCCACCCAGCTGCTCGCCCGGGGCATGACCTCTCCACTGCGGCAGATGACCGCGGCCGCCCAGGCGATGGCGCGCGGGGACTACAGCGGACCGGTGCGCACCACGAGCCGCGACGAGGTGGGGCAGCTGGCCGAGGCCTTCTCCGTCATGGCCGCCGAGCTCGAGCAGACCGACCGCACCCGCCGGGACCTCGTCGCGAACGTCTCCCACGAGCTGCGCACGCCCGTCGCGGGCCTGCGCGCCCAGCTGGAGAACCTCGTCGACGGCGTCACCGAGCCCGATCCCGCCGCGCTCGAGGTGGCCCTGACCGAGACCGAGCGGCTCTCCCAGCTCGTCGACCACCTCCTGGACCTCTCTCGGCTGGACGCCGGGGTGATCCACCTCGACCTCGAGGAGGTCGAGCTGACCCCCTTCCTCCACGAGGTCGTCGACGCCGCCGCCCTCGCCGCCGGAGGGCGGGACGTGCGCTGGATCGTCGACGTCGACCCGCCCGACCTCTCCGTCGCGGCCGACGCCGCCCGGCTCCACCAGGTGATCCACAACCTGCTGGAGAACGCCGCCCGCCACTCCCCCGCCGGCGGACGCATCCACATCAGCGCCTCCCGCACCGGGGAGGACGACGGGGTGCGGATCGACGTCGACGACGAGGGGCCCGGCATCGCGCGCGAGGACCGTGACCGGGTCTTCGAGCGCTTCCAGCGCGGCGGAGCCGCGGACTCCTCCGGCGGGACGGGCCTGGGCCTGGCGATCGCGCGCTGGGCGGTGGGCCTGCATGGAGGCACGATCGAGGTGCTGGACGACCCCCGCAGCACCGGAGCGCAGGAGGGGCGCTCCTCCCTGATCCGGGTCGTGATCCCCGATCCCGGACCGGAGGCGTGATGTCCCCCACCACCGGCGTCCCGAGCCGCGCGCGACCTGCGCCGCGGCGCGCGCTGGGATCCGCGGGCCGTTACGCTGGAGCCATCCGTATCTCTCGATTGTGAGAAGGCTGGCGATCTCAGAGTGTCACAGCAGACACAGGACTCCGATTCCGCGGAGTTCGGCCCCAATCAGTGGCTCGTGGACGCGCTCCGCGAGCAGTGGCGGGAGGACCCCTCGAGCGTCGACCCCAGCTGGGCGGAGCACTTCGCCTCCACCAGCTCGGCACGCACCGAGGCCCCCGACGCTCCCGGCCCGACCCCGGAGACCTCCGAGGCGGCGACGACGCCGCCCGCGGCGGCTCCTCCCTCGACCCCCGATGCGGCGCCCGCCGCCGCGGCCGTCCCTGACGACACCGGCCACGAGGCTCCCGCCCCTGCTCCGGCCGCGTCGCCGACGCCCGCTCCCTCCTCCCCGGCCGCCCCGTCGGCCGCCTCGACGCCCGCGAAGGAATCCCCTGCCGTGAACGAACCCACCTCGACGCCCGCCCCGAGGACTCCCGCGGTCTCCACGACCTCCGACCGTCCGGCCAAGGTCCCCACGACCACCGCGCAGATCCCCGCGGTCGAGCTGCACGAGCCGGAGCCCACGAAGCTGCGTGGACCGGCCGCCGCCGTCGTGAGGAACATGGACGAGTCCCTCACCGTCCCGACCGCGACCTCGGTGCGCGACGTGCCGGTCAAGCTCCTGTTCGACAACCGCATCGTGATCAACAACCACCTCAAGCGCCACCGCGCCGGCAAGGTCTCCTTCACCCACCTGATCGGCTGGGCGATGGTCGAGGCGGTCACCGAGATCAACGACATGAACAACGGCTTCGACGTCGACGAGAAGGGCAAGCCGCTCCTGCTCAAGCGCGAGGACGTCAACTTCGGCCTCGCCATCGACATGCCCCGCCCCGACGGCTCCCGCGGCCTCGTGGTGCCGAACATCAAGGCGGCGCAGCGCTTCGACTTCCGCGGCTTCTGGAGGGCCTACGAGGAGGTCGTCAAGAAGGCCCGCGCCGGCAAGCTGACGATGGACGACTTCACCGGCACCACCGTCTCGCTGACCAACCCCGGCGGCATCGGCACCGTCCACTCGATCCCGCGCCTGATGAAGGGCCAGGGCGTGATCGTGGGCGTCGGCGCGATGGACTACTCCGCCCAGTTCCAGGGCGCGAGCCCGGCGACCCTCGCCGAGCTCGCCGTCTCGAAGGTCATGACGATGACCTCGACCTACGACCACCGCATCATCCAGGGCGCCGCCTCGGGCGAGTTCCTCAAGCGGATGGCGGACAAGCTGCTGGGCAAGGACGGCTTCTACGACCGCGTCTTCGCCTCGCTGCGCCTGCCCTACCAGCCCGTGCGCTGGGTGCCGGACAACCCCTTCCGCCTCACCACCTCGGAGCGCCTCGCCCGGGTGATGGACCTGATCCACTCCTTCCGCGTGCGCGGGCACCTCATGGCGGACACCGATCCGCTGCAGTACAAGGTCCGCAACCATCCGGACCTCGACGTGGAGACCTACGGCTTGACGCTGTGGGACCTCGACCGCACCTTCCCGACCCGCGGCCTGGGCAGCAAGGACCAGATGACGCTGCGGGACATCCTCGGCGTGCTGCGAGACGCGTACTGCCGCACCATCGGCGTGGAGTACATGCACATCTCCGACCCGGAGGAGCGCGCCTGGATCCAGCACAGGATGGAGGCCCCGCGCGAGCCCTTCGACAAGGCAGAGCTGACCCACATCATGGAGCGCCTCAACGCCGCCGAGGCGTTCGAGACCTTCCTGCAGACGAAGTTCGTCGGCCAGAAGCGGTTCTCCCTCGAAGGCGGCGAGGCCGTCATCCCGATGCTCGACACGGTGCTGCACGGCGCCGCCCATGAGGGTCTGGACGAGGTGGCCATCGGCATGTCGCACCGCGGGCGCCTGAACGTCCTCTCCAACCTCGCCGGCAAGAGCTACGGCCAGATCTTCCAGGAGTTCGAGGGCAACTACGGCGAGAAGCTCGGCTCGGGCGATGTGAAGTACCACCTGGGCACCGAGGGCACCTACACCTCCCACGACGGGAAGTCGACCAAGGTGTACCTCGCGGCCAACCCCTCGCACCTCGAGGCCGTCAACCCCGTCCTCGAGGGCATCGTCCGCGCCAAGCAGGACCGCCTCGAGCGCCCCGAGGAGTTCCCGGTGCTGCCGGTGCTCGTCCACGGCGACGCGGCCTTCGCCGGCCAGGGCGTGGTCACGGAGACGCTGAACCTCTCCGAGCTGCGCGGCTACCGCACCGGCGGCACGATCCACGTGATCATCAACAACCAGATCGGCTTCACCACGCTGCCGGACTCCTCACGCTCGTCCTTCTACTCCACGGACGTCGCGAAGTCGACCCAGCTGCCGATCTTCCACGTCAACGGCGACGATCCCGAGGCCTGCGTGCGGGTCGCCGAGATCGCCTTCGAGTACCGCCAGAAGTTCCACCGCGACGTGGTCATCGACATGGTCTGCTACCGCCGCCGCGGCCACAACGAGGGCGACGACCCCTCGATGACCCAGCCGGAGATGTACAAGCTCATCAACGAGAAGGTCTCCACCCGCAAGCAGTACATGGAGACCCTCGTCGAGCGCGGCGACCTCACCGAGGAGGAGACCGAGAGCCTGGTGCGCAACTTCCAGGAGCACCTCGACGAGGCCTTCGCCTCGACCCGTTCCGACGCCGGCTCCGCGAAGCCCGCGGAGGCCAACGTGCAGGGCCTGGACCTGCCGGAGGCGCAGCAGGGCGGCGACGCGCCCGAGCAGGCCGTCACCGCGGTCGACGCGTCGGTCGTGGCGCGGATCGGGCAGGCGCATGCGGAGGTCCCCGAGTCCTTCACCGTCCACCCCAAGCTGCGCCAGGTGCTCGAGCGCCGCACGCAGATGTCCTCGCGGGGCGGGATCGACTGGGCCTACGGCGAGCTGCTCGCCTTCGGCTCGCTGCTGATGCAGGGCCGCCGGGTGCGCCTGGCCGGCCAGGACTCGCGCCGCGGCACCTTCGTGCAGCGCCACAGCGTGCTGATCGACCACGAGAGCGGAGACACCTGGACCCCGCTGTCCTATCTCAGCGACGACCAGGCACGCTTCAACGTCTACGACTCCTCGCTCTCGGAGTTCGCGGCGCTGGGCTTCGAGTACGGCTACTCCGTGGAGAGCCCGAACTCGCTGGTGCTGTGGGAGGCGCAGTTCGGCGACTTCGTCAACGGCGCCCAGACGATCATCGACGAGTTCATCTCCGCCTCCGAGCAGAAGTGGGGCCAGAACTCGAGCGTGGTCATGCTGCTGCCGCACGGCTACGAGGGCCAGGGGCCCGACCACTCCTCCGCCCGCATCGAGCGCTTCCTGCAGCTGTGCGCGGAGGAGAACATGCGGGTCGCGGCGCCGTCCACCCCGGCGAGCTACTTCCACCTGCTGCGCAAGCAGGCGCTCACCGAGCCGCGCAAGCCGCTCATCGTCTTCACCCCGAAGTCGATGCTGCGCAACAAGGCGGCCGTCAGCGCGGTCGAGGACTTCACCTCCGGCACCTTCGAGCCGGTCCTGCCGGACACGACCGTGGACCGGGCCGGCGTGCGCCGCGTGCTGCTCGCCTCGGGCAAGGTGTACTGGGACCTCGTGGCGCGCCGCGAGAAGCTCGACGCGACCGACACCGCGATCGTCCGCGTCGAGCAGCTCTACCCGCTGCCCGAGGCGCAGCTGCGCACCGCGCTGGACGTCTACCCCGATGCGCCGCTGGTATGGGTCCAGGAGGAGCCGCAGAACCAGGGCGCCTGGAGCTTCATGGCGATGAACTTCGCCGTCGAGGTGGGGCGCACCCTGCGGGTCGTGGCCCGTCCGGCCTCGGCCTCCCCGGCCACCGGCTCGACCTCCGCGCACAAGGCCGAGCAGGAGGATCTGCTCACCCGCGCGTTCGAGGCCTGAGCGACCCTCGGCGCGGGGCACTGGTTCGCCCGTGGCCCGCGCCGCCGTTAGAGTGAACCGACCCCGTCCCCTTCCAGGAGGTCCCGGTGCAGACCGTGCCCACTTCGCCCGTCCCGGATCCGGGCTCCCGGATCCGGATCATCGCGCTCGGCGACGAGCTCCTCGCCGGGATCGGCGACGCCCGAGCGCTGGGCTGGCTGGGCCGGGCCGTGGCCAGCGAGCAGGGTGCCGACTGCCGCATCGACGTGTTCTCCGCGGCGCTGCCGGGCGAGACCTCCGCGGAGCTGGCCGAGCGCTGGGACGCCGACGTCAAGCGTCGCTTCTCCGAGCAGGGCCGCGCCGACGGCTCCGTCGACCACCGGGTGGTGCTCGCGATGGGCCGCGCCGACGTCGAGGCCGGGATCTCCCTGGCCCGTTCGCGCCTGAACCTCGCCAAGATCCTCGACGGCCTCGAGCGTCTGCGCATCCCCGCCTTCGTGGTGGGCCCCGCCCCGAGCCGGGACCCGGCCACCACCGCGGGCGTGCGCGAGCTCTCCGGTGCCTTCGAGGACGTCTGCGCGCGGCGCCGCATCCCCTACGTCGACACCGTCGGCGGGCTGGTGGGCCACGACCAGTGGGAGAGCGACCTCGCCCGCTCCGCCGGCGACCACCCCGGGCAGACCGGCTACGGCCTCATCGCCTGGCTGGTGCTGCACAGCGGCTTCGGCTCCTGGCTCGGCACCTCCCGCTGACCTCGTCGGGTGGGTCGGCTCTCCGGCCGCCCGCACACCGCTCGTCCGCCCAGGGCGCCTCGGACGGCCCTGCCAGCCTCCTCCCCCATCGAGTGGCAGATCTCTGCGCGAGGAAGCAGCCGGCCGGCTCGGGGCGCGGGCGGGTGAGGTCCGACTCAGGTGCTGCGAGGGGCTCGGATGAGGCTCCGCGCGGAGCCTCCGATATGGCATGATCGACGGGTTCATTCCGGGTGAAGGAAGGAGAGCGTGATGAGCAAGCGAGGACGCAAGCGCAAGGCTCGCCGCAAGAACAGCGCGAATCGCGGCAAGCGGCCCAACAGCTGACCGCGCCGTCGCCGATGGCGACATGTCGAAGGGCTCCTCCCGATGGGAGGAGCCCTTCGTCATGTCCGGGGGGGG